>JANONH010000430.1:0-8247 GCA_031420735.1 Methylibium sp. | reverse complement strand
TACGTCCCCGGCTGGGACTGCCACGGCCTGCCGATCGAAAACCAGATCGAAAAAACCCACGGCCGCGGCCTTTCGCGCGGCGAGGTGCAGGCCAGGAGCCGCGCCTACGCCACCGAGCAGATCGCGCTGCAAATGGCCGACTTCAAGCGCCTGGGCGTGCTCGCCGACTGGGAGCAGCCCTACCGCACCATGGACCGCGCCAACGAAGCCGGCGAAATTCGCGCCTTGAAGCGCATGGTCGAGCGCGGTTTCGTCTACCGCGGCCAGAAGCCGGTGTACTGGTGCTTCGACTGCGGCTCGTCGCTGGCCGAGTTCGAGATCGAGTACGCGGACAAGACCTCGCCCACGGTGGACGTCGCCTTCCTCGCGGCCGACCCCGCGGCGCTGGCTGCCGCCTTCGGCCTGCCGGCGCTGCAGAAGGATGCCTTCGCCGTCATCTGGACCACCACGCCCTGGACCTTGCCCGCCAACCAGGCGCTCAACCTCAACCCCGACCTCGAGTACGCGCTGGTCGACACCGAGCGCGGCCTGCTGCTGCTGGCCAGCGCACTGGTGGAGCAGTGCCTCGCACGCTATGGCCTGGCCGGCACGGTGGCGGCCACCACCCGCGGCCGCGCGCTCGAAGGCCTGGCCTTCCACCACCCGCTGGCCGAAGCCGACCCCGGCTACGCACGGCTCTCGCCGGTTTACCTGGCCGACTACGCCACCGCCGAAGACGGCACCGGCATCGTCCACTCCGCGCCGGCCTACGGCGTGGACGACTTCAACTCGTGCACCGCCCACGGCATGAAGCACGACGACATCTTGAACCCCGTGCAAGGCAACGGCGTCTATGCCAAGGGCTTGCCCCTCTTCGGCGGGCAGTTCATCTGGAAGGCCAACCCGGTTATCGTTCAAGCGCTGCAAAGCGCCGGGCGGCTGCTTGCCACCGACAAGCTGCAACACAGCTACCCGCACTGCTGGCGCCACAAGAGCCCGGTGATCTACCGCGCCGCGGCGCAGTGGTTCGTGCGCATGGACGAAGGCGTGGGCGTGTTTGCCAGCGAGAAGCCGGCGCAGACGCTGCGCCAGACGGCGCTCGCCGCCATCGGAGCCACCGCCTTCTACCCCGAGAACGGGCGCGCGCGCCTGTTCGACATGATCGCCAACCGGCCCGACTGGTGCATCAGCCGCCAGCGAAGCTGGGGCGTGCCCCTGCCCTTCTTTTTGCACAAGGTCACGGGTGAGCTGCACCCCGACACCCTGGCCCTGATGGACCGCGCCGCGGCGCTGGTGGAAGAAGGCGGTGTCGAGGCCTGGGCGCAACTCGAGGCCGCCGACTGGCTGGGCGCGAGCGGCGAGCAATCGGCCGCCCACTACGCCAAGAGCAGCGACATCCTCGACGTCTGGTTCGACTCCGGCTCCACCTTCTTTCATGTGCTGCGCGGCTCGCACGAGCAGCTCGCGGCCGACGGCCGCCCAAGCGGGCGCCACGCGAGCGGCCCCGAAGCCGACCTCTACCTCGAAGGCCACGACCAGCACCGCGGCTGGTTCCATTCGTCGCTGCTCATCGGTTGTGCCATCGAGGGCCGCGCGCCCTACCGCGGCCTGCTCACCCACGGCTTTGCCACCGACGGCCAGGGCCGCAAGATGAGCAAGTCGCTCGGCAACGGCATCGAGCCGCAGCAGGTGAGCGACAAGCTCGGCGCCGAGATCATCCGCCTGTGGGTCGCCGCCACCGACTACTCGGGCGACCTCAACATCGACGACAAGATCCTGGCGCGCGTGGTGGATTCATATCTCCTCATCCGCAACACCCTGCGCTTCTTGCTGGCCAACACCTCGGACTTCGACGCCGCGAGCGACGCCGTTCCACTGCACCAGTTGCTCGAGATCGACCGTTACGCCCTGGCCCGCACGGCCGAGCTGCAAGCCGAAATCTTGGCGCACTACAAGGTCTACGAGTTCCACCCGGTCGTCGCCAAGCTGCAGGTCTTCTGCAGCGAAGACCTCGGCGCCTTCTACCTCGACGTACTGAAGGACCGGCTCTACACCACCGCGCCCAAGTCGCTGGCGCGGCGCAGCGCGCAGACGACGCTCTGGCACATCACCCACGCCATGTTGCGCTGGATGGCGCCGTTTCTGAGCTTCACCGCCGAAGAAGCCTGGGCGGTGTTCGCGCCGGGCGGCTCGGGCACGGTGTTCACCGAGACTTATGCCGACACCGCGCCCTGGTCCGACAGCGCCTTGCTGGCGCGCTGGAGCCGCATCCGCGCCATCCGCGAACAAGTCAACAAAGAGATCGAGTCGGTGCGCACGACCGGCGTCGTCGGCTCCTCGCTGCAGGCCGTGGTCGCCGTGGCGGCCACCGAAGAAGACCGCGCGCTGCTCGCCAGCCTCGGCGACGAACTCAAGTTCGTCTTCATCACCTCGGCGGCCACCGTGAGTGCCGCCAGCGCAACGACCATCGCAGTGCTGCCGAGCACCTCGCCCAAATGCGCCCGCTGCTGGCATTACCGCGGCGACGTCGGCGCCGACCCGGCCCACCCGGCGATCTGCGGACGCTGCGCGAGCAACCTGTTCGGCGCCGGCGAAACGCGCACGGTGGCGTGAGAAGGCGCGCGCGCATGAACCCCTGCTTGGCACACTGACCCCATGAACTCCACAGCTCTGCAAACCGACCGCGTGCGCCCGGCCCTCGCACGCTGGCTCGCCATCGCCCTGCTCGTGGTGGCGCTAGACCAAGCCACCAAGTGGCTCATCCTCGGCAGCTTCGAGTTCGGCGACTCGCGCCACGTCACCGACTTCTTCAACATCGTGCGCGTGCACAACAGCGGCGCGGCTTTCAGCTTCCTGGCCGGCGCCTCGGGCTGGCAGCGCTGGTTCTTCGTCACGCTGGGCGCCGTGGCATCGGTGTTCATCATCGTCATGCTGCGCCGCCACGGCGAGCAACGCGTCTTCGCCTGGGCGCTCACGCTCATCCTCGGCGGCGCAATAGGCAACGTCATCGACCGCCTGCTCCACGGCTACGTGGTCGACTTCCTCGACTTCCACTGGGCTGGCAGCCACTTCCCCGCCTTTAACGTGGCCGACTCCGCCATCAGCGTGGGCGCAGCGCTCCTCATCTTCGACGAGGTACGGCGCATGCGGCGCGGCTAATACACATCGAATTTGCCCGACTTCAAGCCGACTTCGGGCCAACTCAACCCGACCCAACCTCAGTCCGCTTTTCTATTGCGCACAACACGCGCAACGGTGCCAAACCGAGGTCAGCTTTTCCATTGCGCACAACAAGCACGGCGATTCCAAACCGAGGCCGGCGGGTGAGTGGCGCAGTGAGGTAAAGGGGGAGGCCGGGCGCAGCCCGGCCGGAGGTCACGAACGAAGCCACTCACCCGCCGGCCTTGGTCCGCACGCCCTCGGTTCGCAAGCTTTCGGTCCGCACGCCCTCAATCCACCACGGCCAAGCTCGGCCCACCTCGGTCCGCGCAACTTCGCCCAGCACGCCCTCGAGCCGTCGGACCGACCGAAGGAACGCCCCTATGGCAGCAACACGCTGCAACCCGTCGTCTTGCGCCCTTCAAGGTCGCGGTGCGCCTCGGCCACGTCGGCCAGCGCATAGCGGCGCTCGACGGGAATCTTGACCGCGCCGCTCGCCACCGCCTTGAACAAATCATCGGCCATCTCCTGCGTGCTTTCGCGCGTGGCAATGTGAGTAAAAAGCGTGGGCCGTGTCACGTACAGCGAGCCCTTCACGCCAAGCACAGCCAGGTCGAAGGGCGCAACCTTGCCCGACGAACTGCCGTAGCTTGCCAGCAAACCAAAGGGCCGCAGGCAGTCGAGCGACTTGTCGAAGGTGTCGCGCCCGACGGAGTCGTAGACCACCTTCACGCCGCGGCCTTCGGTGATCTCCTTGACGCGGGCGACGAAGTCTTCGCGGCTGTAGTTGATCATGTGCTCGGCGCCGTGCTTGATGGCGAGCGTGCACTTGGCGTCGCTGCCCGCGGTGCCGATGACACGCAGGCCCAACGCCTTGGCCCACTGGCAGGCAATCAGCCCCACGCCGCCGGCTGCGGCATGAAAGAGGATGAAGTCGCCTTGCTGCAGGCCGTCTTGTGGCAAGGTTTGCTTGAGCAGGTACTGGGCGGTGAGCCCCTTGAGCATCATGGCCGCGCCGGTTTCGAAGTCGATCGCATCGGGCAGCTTCACCACGCACTTGGCCGGCATCACGCGCGCTTCACAGTAGCTGCCGGGCGGCGAGCTCGCATAGGCGGCACGGTCGCCGGGCTTCAAGTGCAGCACGTCCACGCCCACGGCCTCGACCACGCCGGCGCCTTCCATGCCGAGCGTGGCGGGCATCTTCAGCGGGTAGAGGCCGCTTCTCTGGTAGATGTCGATGTAGTTGACGCCACAGGCGTGGTGGCGGATGCGCAGCTCGCCGGGCCCGGGCTCCCCCAGGGGAAGCTCGACGAGCTTGAACTCTTCGGCGCCGCCGGTGCGGCCGATCTGGATCGCTTTGACGACTTGCGTGCTGCTCATGATGAGATCCTCGGCGGAGGTGGGAAGTCCGTTACCCTGCCAGCTTACCAATGCCATCGCCCTGCCGCTGCGCGCGGCCCCCTGCGCCCCGTTCATGCATCAACCGATGTGTGGCCCGCTGCCCTCTTTAAACCCCGCCCCATGCGCCGATTACGCACTGCTCCCAACCTCGCCATCGCCACGCTCTGGGCCGACCTGTTGCGCCAGGGCGGCGTCGACGCGAGCGTGCAGCGCGCCTTCGCCAGCGGCATTGCCGGAGAGATACCGCCCGACCAATCGCAGCCGGAGGTGTGGGTGCATGACGACGCCCAGCTCGAACGCGCCCGCGCAGTGCTGCACGAGCTTGAACACGGCACCGAGCGCCACTGGCTGTGCAGCGCCTGCGGCGAAAGCGTCGACGGCCCGTTCGAGCAATGCTGGAACTGCGGCGCGGCCATGCCGGCGGCTTGAAGCTGGATCGAGCGGCGCATGCAGATCACACCGCGCACCGCCCTGCTGCTGAGCATTGCCCCGCTCATGTGGGCCGGCAATGCGGTGGTCGGGCGGCTGGCGGTGCAAAGCGTGCCGCCGCTCACGCTCAGTGCGCTGCGTTGGTCGCTGGCTTTGCTGCTGCTGCTGCCGCTGGGCTGGCGGGTGCTGCGCGCGCCGCACGAACTGCTTGCGCGCTGGCCTTATTTTTTGCTGCTCGGTGCGCTGGGGGTGGGCCTCTACAACGCCTTGCAATACGTGGCGCTGGTGAGCTCCACACCCATCAACGTGACGCTCATCGCAGCGAGCATGCCGGTGTGGATGCTCGCGGTCGGCGCGCTCCTCTACGGCGTCAGGCCGCGCCGCCGCCAGATGGCCGGCGCCGTGCTGTCGCTGTGCGGCGTGGCGGTGGTCATCGCGCGCGGCGAGCCGGCCGCGCTGCTTGCGCTGCGCTTCGTGCCAGGCGACCTCTACATCCTGGTGGCGATCGTCGGCTGGTCGTTCTACAGCTGGATGCTCGCGCGCCCACCGGCGCACATGCTGGGGGCGCGCGCCCCAATGCTGCAAGGCGCGCCGGGTGCAGCCCCGCGCGCCTGGAACTGGGCCGAGGCGCTGCTGGTGCAGGTGATGTTCGGCATGGTGTTCGCCGGCGCCGCTGCGGCCCTCGAGCAGCTCGGCGGCGCCAAGCCCGTGCCGTGGAGCGGCTGGGTCGCCGCGGTGCTGTTGTTCGTGGCGATCGGGCCTTCGATCGTCGCCTACCGCTGCTGGGGCCTCGGTGTGGCGCTGGCGGGGCCGGCCGCGGCGTCTTTTTTCGGCAACCTCACGCCGGTGTTTGCAGCGCTGCTGTCGGCGGCGGTGCTCGGCGAGCCGCCACGCGCCTTCCATGCCGTCGCCTTCGCGCTCATTGTGCTGGGCATCGTGGTTTCTAGCGCGCGACGGCGCCCCGCCAACGAGCGCTGAACGGCGCTCGGTATCTTCGGGCTTTCATTCATCGCCGTTCGCGTATGCCGATACAACGCGGTTTCGGCCTGCCCTTTGCGCACGACGGGCATCGCCTTGCGGGTCGCCGATGGCGCTCAGCGCCGAGGGTCGGCTGCTGGCGGCCAACGCTGGGCCGAGGGCAAGCTGCCGGCGTGAGTGGCCCGGCAGTCGGCTTTCGTCAGCCGATGCGATGCAAAGCCTGAGCGGGGGTGAGGATGCGACGGCCCCCGCCACAGCAGGCCGGCCAGCAGCACATTGGTATCAATGACCGCTCGCACGCTGCCTGCGTTCAGCGCGCGCGGCCTTCACCTCCGCGTTGATCTCTTCCATCGACATCGGCTCGATGCCGGCCGCTGCCACGCGATCGGCAATCGACAACAGCGAGTCGGCCGCTTGCTTGCGTTTGAGTGCGTCGATGAGCAAGCGGTCCAGCGCCTGCGGTGTCAGCAGCCCGGCCGCACGCGCGGCCTGCGCGGTGGCGTCGGGTAACTCGATCTCGATCGTCGTCATGTTGAACCTCCTGTGCGTTGGCGCGCTGCTCGAGCTCATGCAAGCGACCGCCGATGCAATCGGTTGGTTTCAATACAACGCAACGGTCTACCCGCATCGCAGCCGGCTCACTGGCTCCTTGCGCTCGGGGCGGCCGCAATCAAGCCGCCCCGGCCGCCTTAAAACGTCCCCGGGTAGGCGCCGCCGTCCATCAGCAGGTTTTGCCCGGTGATGTAGCCGGCGTGCACGCTGCACAAGAAGGCGCAGGCGGCGCCAAACTCGGCCGGGCGGCCCAAGCGGCGCGCCGGGTTGAGCAGGGCGCGCTCGGCCAGGGTTTGGGCGATTGTTTGGCCGCTGGCCTGCGCCGCGCCTTGCAGGGTGGCCGCCAGGCGCGCGGTCTCGAACGGGCCGGGCAAGAGGTTGTTGATGGTCACGTTGTGCGCCACCGTCTGGCGCGCCAGGCCGGCGACGAAACCGGTGAGCCCCGAGCGTGCGCCGTTGGACAGGCCGATGTTGGCCATCGGTGCCTTCACCGCCGACGAGGTGATGTTGACGATGCGGCCGAAGCCGCGCGCCAGCATCGGGTCCACGCACGCCTTGATGAGCTCGATGGGCGTGAGCATGTTGGCGTCGAGCGCGGCGATCCATGCCGCGCGGTCCCAGTCGCGAAAATCACCCACCGGCGGCCCGCCTGCATTGGTGACGAGGATGTCGACCTGCGGGCAGGCGGCAAGCGCCGAGGCGCGGCCTTGGGGCGTGGTGATGTCGCCCGCTGCGGTGCGCACCTGCAGCTGCGGATGCGCGCGCCGCAAGCGCAGGGCGGTGGCCTCCAGCGCCTCGGCGCCGCGCGCGGTGAGCACCAGGTTCACGCCCTCGCCGGCCAGCGCCGCGGCGCAGCCCTCGCCCAAGCCTTTGCTCGAGGCGCAGACGAGCGCCCACTTGCCGGCAATGCCGAAATCCATCAAGGCTCCTTGGGGTCGACCCGGTCGTGCAAGCGGCTTGCACCAGCGTAGAAGCATGCCACCGCGGCGATCTGCACCAGGTGGTAGAGGTCGTTGTGGTTGAAGTGCCGATGCAGTGCGAAGCCGCTGGCCTGCACGGCCGCGGCGAGCAGCGAGATCGCCACGCCGCCGAGCACCCAGGCCGAGGCGCGGTCGCCGTGGCGCCACGCCTGCCAGGCGTGCAACGCGGCCACGCCGAGCACCGAGACGCCGGAGTCGGCGATCACGTAAATGAAGTCGTCGTGCGTGAGCATCCAGCCGGCGTAGAGGGCGAATTTCGCCGCCGCAAAAACGAGCAGGCCGCGCCGCAAGCCGCCGGCTGCGACCGCCAGCGCCGAGCCGGCACGCATGCCGAAGCTCGCCAGGCCCGCCGCCAGCACGGTGAGCTTCCAGAGCAGGAACAGTGCGCCCGCGGGCAGCAGCGGCGCAAAGCCGTGGTAACTGCCGCCCACGGCCGCGGCCAGTGCGAGTGCGGCGAAGGCGAGCGCCCAGGCGCTGCGCGAACGCTCTGACTCCCTGCGCCGCAACAGCCGCAGCCCGGCCCAGCCGGCGACGCCGGCCAGGGCGTAGTCGGTGAGCAGGGTCATCGGCTCGGCAATCATCAAGCTTCAGCGTTCAGCATTTGGCATTCAGCGAGCCGGCGGCGGTGGTGCAGGCCGGTGAGGATGACAAACGCCGCCAGCACCCAGTGAAAGAAGATCGGCAAGGTGCCACCGAGCCAGCGCGACTCGGGCAGCAACACCATCTGCACCGGGTAGCGAAGCACCATGACGGCGAGGTAGATGCAGCC
>JANONH010000429.1:0-9451 GCA_031420735.1 Methylibium sp. | reverse complement strand
GCGGCCGGGCGAGGCGGCCGAGGCGACCGAGGCGCCGCCCATCATCCGCATCAGCGGCCTCGGCAAGACCTATGCATCGGGACTGCAGGCGCTGAAAAACGTCGACCTCGACATACGCCGCGGCGAAATCTTTGCGCTGCTCGGCCCCAACGGCGCGGGCAAGACCACGCTCATCGGCGTGGTCTGCGGCATCATCAACGCGAGCCGCGGCACGGTGCTCGCCGACGGCCACGACATCGCGCGCGACTACCGCGCCGCGCGCACCAAGATCGGCCTGGTGCCGCAGGAGCTTTCGACCGACGCCTTCGAGAGCGTGTGGAACACGGTCAGCTTCAGCCGCGGCCTGTTTGGCAAGCCGCCCGACCGCGCCCTCATCGAAAGGCTGCTGCGCCAGCTTTCGCTGTGGGACAAGAAAGACTCGCGCATCATGGCGCTTTCAGGCGGCATGAAGCGCCGCGTGATGATCGCCAAGGCGCTGAGCCACGAGCCGCGCATCCTCTTCCTCGACGAGCCCACCGCGGGCGTCGACGTGGAGTTGCGGCGCGACATGTGGGCCATGGTGCGCGAGCTGCAAACCAGCGGCGTCACCATCATCCTCACCACCCACTACATCGAAGAAGCCGAGGAAATGGCCGACCGCATCGGCGTGATCCACCGCGGCGAGCTGGTGCTGGTGGAAGACAAGCGCGTGCTGATGACCAAGCTCGGAAAGAAGCAGCTCACCCTGCACCTGCAGCGCCCTCTTGCCGCGGTGCCCGAGGAGCTGGCCGCCTGGCGGCTCGAGCTCGCCGCCGGTGGCGCCGACCTGGTGTACCGCTTCGACACCCAGGCGGCGGAAAGCGGCATCGCTTCCCTGCTGCAACGGCTGGCCGAACTCGGCGTCGCCTACAAAGACCTGCAGACCGAGCAAAGCTCGCTGGAAGACATCTTCGTCAGATTGGTCAGCGAAAGACAAGGCGCACCCGCATGAACTGGCACGCCGTCAAGGCCATTTACTTCTTCGAGATGGCGCGCACCTGGCGCACGGTGCTGCAGAGCATCGCCTCGCCCGTCATTTCGACCTCGCTTTATTTCATCGTCTTCGGCGCGGCCATCGGCTCGCGCATGGAGCAAATCGACGGCGTGAGCTACGGCGCCTTTATCGTGCCGGGGCTGGTAATGCTGGCCATCTTGACCGAGAGCATCTCGAACGCGTCGTTCGGCATCTACTTTCCCAAGTTCTCGGGCACCATTTACGAGCTGCTCTCGGCGCCCGTTTCGGTGGTCGAGATCGTGCTCGGCTACGTGGGGGCGGCGGCCAGCAAGTCGGTGATCGTTGGCAGCATCATCTTGCTCACCGCGCGCCTGTTCGTGGACTACAGCATCCTGCACCCGGTGTGGATGGTCGCCTTCCTGGTGCTCACCTCGGTGACCTTCAGCCTGTTTGGTTTCATCATCGGCGTGTGGGCCGACGGCTTCGAGAAGCTGCAAATCGTGCCCATCATGGTGGTCACACCGCTGGCCTTTCTGGGCGGCAGCTTCTATTCCATCAACATGCTGCCGCCGCTGTGGCAGACCGTGACGCTGTTCAACCCGGTGGTCTACCTGGTGAGCGCCTTTCGCTGGAGCTTCTACGGCGTGGCCGACATCAGCGTCGGGCTGAGCCTCTTCATGACCTTTTTGTTCCTGGTGCTGTGCCTGGGCGCTGTGGGCTGGATCTTTCACACCGGCTACAAGCTCAAGGCCTGAGCGGCTTTCGCTTGCGCCAACGCGCCGCCTCCGCAAGGCCTTGTCAAGCGCTGGCCGCTGCGCGCGGCTCGCGGCTCACACAATGCCCGGCATGGTCAAGCGACTCCCGTTCTCGCCCTGGACGCGCAGCCTCGAGCGCAGCTTCGCGCTGTCCACGCGCATGAACCGCTTGGCCGCGCGCGAACGCTTCCTCGTGCTCTACCCCGAGCAAGACCGCCTGGCCAACGGCAAGCGCTGCTGGAACTGGTTTGACACGCAAAGCGGCCGCGCCTACGGCGAAGTGGCCTTGATCATGAAGGCGGTGGACCAGGCCTGCCTGCTCTACCAAGTGGACCGCACTCGAGTGGCGGTGGCGGGCCTCTCGGCCGGCGCCAGCATGGCTGCGCTGCTGGTGGCGCGCCACCCCGAACGCTTCAAGGCGCTGGCCATGCACTCGGGCATACCGCCCGGCACGGCCAACTCCACCCTGTCGGCGTTCGGTGCCATGAACGGCCGGCGCACCACGCTGCCGCTCGGCTCGGCGCCGCTCGCCCGGGCGCGGTCATGGCCGCCGCTGCTGGTGATCCATGGCGACGCCGACCGCGTGGTCGCTGCAAGCAATGCGCATGCCGCCGTGCAGGTGTGGGCCGACGCGGCGGGCGCGCAGGCCGCGCAGCCGCGCAGCGTGCAACGCGGCGCGCGCCTGCCGATGACGGTGACCGACTACAAGCGCGGCGCCACCGTCGCCTGCACCCTGGTCGAGATTGGCCGCCTCGGCCACGCCTGGAGCGGCGGCCTGGCAAGCCAGGCTTATGGCGACCCCCGCGGCCCCGACGCCTCGCGCCTGGTGTGGGCCTTCGTGGCCAGGCAGTTGCGGGATGACGACCACCCCCGTTGCGGCTTCGCGGCGGCCGCTCGTAGGTAGAGTGCCCCGCTTGTTGCGGTTGCGCTCCTTCAGGGAGCCGCTGGTGGCCGGGCGGAGCCGTGTCGCGGCGTGTAGCGCCGGCCTCATTTCGTGCAGTGTTCACAAGCGCGGCGCCGACCGGCCGCCTCCATGTAGCCGCTGGCACGCCGGGCTGCCAGACTCCGGGCTTCAAGAGTTTTTACGGCCCGGCACCTCGCATGAACATCATCGGCATTCCCCTGCGCAAACCCTCGTTCAACGAAGTCACGGCGGCGGCGGTTCTCGCCACCGGTCTGTGGCTGTCGTGCCTTGCGCTGGCCGTTCGGTTCGGCAGCGGCCTCGAGCGCGCCGATGCAGGCGCCGCCTTGTTGGTGATCTTCTGGGGCTGCGTGTGCGTGCGCCTGGGCATCCGCGTGGACCAGGGGTTGCGCCACCTCGCGCTCAACCTCGCTTGCTGCGCCCTGCTCGTGGGCGCGTACCAGGCAGTGCTCACGCTGCTCAGCTAAGGCGCCGTCCGCGGCTGCGTTAAAGCCGTCCGGCGTGGCTGGCTGGCCGCAGACTAAAGCGGCCCCAGCCGGCGGCTGGTCGTGGCGCCGCCCGGCCTGGCTTGCGTTTGGTCAGACGCCCAGTTGCCGATCAATTCGGCCAACTGGCGCGGGTCGGTCGGCTTGACGAAGTGGTGGTCGAAACCGGCGTCGGCCGCGAGTTGGCGGTCTTCGCGCTGGCCGTAGCCCGTCACCGCCACCAGCAGTGTGTCTTGCATCGACGGCATGCCGCGCAGCCGCTTGGCCACTTCGTAGCCCGACAGTCCGGGCAGCCCGATGTCGAGCAGCACCACCTGCGGCATGAAGACCGGCACGCTTGCCAGCGCCAGCATGCCGTCGCCCACGCTCTTGACCTCATGACCCTCGAGTTCAAGGAACTGCGCGATGCTCTCTGCAGCGTCGCGGTTGTCGTCGACGACGAGCACGCGGCGTTTACTCGTGCGTGCCAGCAGGGCTGCACCCGTGCCCGGCCCCGGCGGGCACTGCACCACGCTGATCGCCGGGATGCGCACGCGGAATTCGGTGCCGCGGTCGCTGCCTTCGCTGGCCGCCTGCACCTGGCCGCCGTGCAGCTCGACCAGCCGGCGCACCAAGGTGAGGCCGATGCCCAGGCCGCCCTGGCTGCGGTCGAGCGAGCGCGCGCCCTGCGCGAACAAGTCGAAGACGTGCGGCAGCAGCGCGGCCTCGATGCCGATGCCGTGGTCGCGCACGGTGATGAGCGCTTCGCCGTTCGCGACCGTCAGCGTGAGCGCGATGCGCCCGCCGTCGCCGCTGTACTTGGCGGCGTTGTGCAGCAAATTGCCCACCACCTGCGAGAGCCGCGCAAAGTCGCCCTGCAGCCACACCGGCGAGTCGGGCAGCTTCACCTGCAGCACATGGCGGTGTTCGTCGATCAAGGGTTGCGCGGTCTCCACGCTGTGTTCGATCACGGCTTTCAGGTCCACCGGCTCGCGCGTCAGGGTGATCTTGCCCTCGCTGATGCGCGCCACGTCGAGCAGCTCGTCGACCAGCCGGGTCATGTGCTTGACCTGGCGCTCCATGACGTCGCGCGCCCAGCCGAGCTTGGCGTCGGGCGGTGCGAGGCGGCGGATGAGTTCGAGCGCATTGCGGATCGGCGCCAGCGGGTTGCGCAGCTCGTGCGCGAGCATGGCGAGGAACTCGTCCTTGCGGCGGCTCGCCTCCTGCAGCTTGGCCTCGGCGGCCGTGCGCTCGGCGTTCTCGGATTGCAGGCTGCGGTAGAGCTCGGCGTTCTCGAAGGCGACCGCGGCGCGCGAGGCCAGCTCCTCGAGGATCGTCCAGTCGCGCGGGCCCGACGAGGCATCGGTTTGCTCGCAGGCCACCAGCAGCACGCCGAGCTTGCGCCTCGCGCTCGCCAGCGGCACCAGCACAGCCGAGCGCAGCACCGCCGCCCCGGGCAGGCCGAAGGCCGCAGCGTTGAAGCCGGCCAGCGCCGCCTCGTCGAGCGTGAGGCGCAAGCCGCTGTCCAAGGTGGCGGCGAGCGCCTCTTGAAGCGCCGCACCGAGCCCGCCGGTGGGCAGCATGGCCATCTGGGCGACGTCGCCCTCGCCCGGGCCGATGCTGCCCAGCAGCGCGCGTTGTGGGCCCGTCTCGCCTTCGGTGCGCAGCAGCAACGCCAGGCTGGCGCTGCGCGGCAGCAGCAGGTCGAGTAGATCGCGCTCGCTCGAGGCGACGTCCAGCGAGGTGCCGAGCATGCGGCTCGCGTGCGAGAGGAAATGCGAACGGCGCGTGTTGTCTTCGGCCACGCGCATGGCGGCTTCGGCGGCCATGCGCGCGCCGCGCTCGTCGCCCTGGCGGCGCACCCGCTGCTGCATGGTGTGCAGCTCCACGAACACCTTCACCTTGGTGCGCAGCACCTCGGGCACCACCGGCGAGAGGATGAAGTCGACGGCGCCGAGCGCATAGCCGCGGCGCGTCTGCTCGTCGTCGGCGTAGGAGGTAATGAAGATGATCGGCGTGTGCGCCGATTTCTTGTACCGGCGAATGAGACTGGCGGTCTCGAAACCGTCGATGTCGGGCATGTTCACGTCGAGCAATATCACCGCGAATTCGCGTTTCAGGATCTCGCGCAGGGCCTCAACCCCGGAGCGCACGAACACCAGCTCCTGGTGCAAGTCTTCGAGCACGGCGCCGAACACCAGCAGCTTCTCCGGCAGATCGTCGACGATCAGGATGGACGAGCGCTCGCCGCCCGCCCGCTCAAAGGCGCGTTCTTCAAACTCGCCCGCGCCGGAGGGCAGAAAGTCGGCGCGCTCGCCGGCCCGGCGGTCGTCGTTCATTGGGGCACCCTTCGCGCTACGCGCTGTCCCGCCAAGCGGGAGCGAGCCCGCCTTCGGGCGGCCGTGCGGCGGCTCGATGACGCCACCCTTCGCGCGACGCCGCTCATCGCGCCAACCATCCGCGCAGCACCGACACCAGGTGGCCGGTGTCGACCGGCTTGGAGACGTAGTCCCAGGCGCCGGCCTCGATGCATTTTTCGCGGTCGCCTTTCATCGCCTTGGCGGTGACCGCGATCATGGGCAACTGCTTGCCGCGCCCGAGTCGCCGCATCTCGCGCATGGTCTGCATGCCGTCCATCTCGGGCATCATGATGTCCATCAGCACGATGTCGATGCCGGGGTCGCTTTGCACCAGCTCGATAGCGCTCTTGCCGTTGTCGGCCGAGACGATGACCATGCCGTGGTCGTCGAGCACGGCGGTCAGGACGAAGATGTTGCGCATGTCGTCGTCCACGATCAGCACCTTCTTGCCGCGCAGCACCGGGTCGGCGGCATGCAGGGCCTCGACCGAGGCGCGCTCACGCGCCGACATGGCCGCCATGCTGCGGTGCAGGCAGTAGGCGGTGGCATCGAGCAGGCGCTCGAGCGAGTGAGCCTCGCGCAGCGCGAAGGCGCCGCCGCTATGGCGCCAGCGCGCCGAGGCCTCGCTCGCCGCGCCGCCGTTCGGCGCGACGTAGAGCACGACCGGCAGTTGCAGCACCGCCGGGCGCCCCTCCTGGACGGCCACCACGTCGGCGGGCCCGAAGCCGGCCACGCCGGCGTCGATCACCAGGCAGTCCACGCCGTCCTGCTTAAGCGCGGCGCGCGCGGCATCGGCCGACTCGGCGACCACCACGTCGGTGTCGCCTTGCAGGCAGCCCAGCAGGGCGGCGCGCAGCGGCGAGTCGGGCATTAGAACCACCAGCCGCTTGGCACTGCGCTCGGCGTAGCTGCGCAATTGCGCAAGCGCCGTATCGACGACGTCCTTGGACTGCAGCGGCTTGGCCAAGAAGCCCACGGCGCCACTGGCCAGGGCGCGCTCGCGGGAGTCGTCGGTGGAGACCACGCAGACGGGAATGTGGCGTGTGGCGAGGTCGGCCTTCAAGCGCTCAAGGATGCGCCAGCCGGTCATGTCGGGCAAGAAGATGTCGAGCGTGATGACCGAAGGCCGGTGCTCGCTGGCCAGCGCGAGCGCGCTGGTGCCGCTGGTGGCGACCAGGGCCTTGTAGCCGCTTTGGCGTGCCGCTTCGAGCAGCACCTTGGCAAAGCCAAGCTCGTTCTCGACGATCAGCATCACCTTGTCGCCCGACACGATGTGGCCGCGGTCGTCTTGCGCCGGGTTGGACACGGGGCTCTGCCGGCTTTCGACTTCGCCTGGGGCTGAGTCGTCGCCCGCGGTGGGCGGGCGCGGTGCGCCCTTATGCGAAGCGCCCGCTTCGCCCACCGCCTCGCTCCCGGCTTCGGTCCAGGACGCGTGTTCACGCTTCTCGCTGGGCGGCACGGCTTGCCCGTCCTGCAGCAGCGCACGCGCTGAACGCGCCACGCGCGCCGGGTTGTAGCTCTGAGGCAGAAACAGCGTGAAGGTGCTGCCTTGCTGCGGCGCGCTCGTCAGGCAGATTTCGCCGCCAAGCAGTCGCGAGAGCTCGCGGCTGATGGCCAGGCCCAGGCCCGTGCCGCCGTACTTGCGCGAGGTGGAGCCGTCGGCCTGCTGGAAGGCCTCGAAAATGATCTGCTGCTTGTCGGGCGAAATGCCGATGCCGGTGTCGGTGACGGAAAACGCGATCACCTGCGCGGCGCGGTTCAACTGTTCGTTGTCGCGCGACCAGCCCGACTCGGCCAGTCCCAGGGTGAGCGTGACCTGCCCCTGGTGGGTGAACTTGAAGGCGTTGGAGAGCAGGTTCTTGACGATCTGCTGCAGCCGCTTGACGTCGGTGACGATGGTGCGCGGCAGCGGCGCCTGCGCGTCGATGACGAACTCGACGTGCTTGCTATCGGCCACGTGGCGAAAGCTGCGCTCGACCGAGCGTTGCAGGTCGTCCAGGCGCAGCTCGCTCGCGTCGACCGCCACCGTGCCGGACTCGATCTTGGAGAGGTCCAAAATGTCGTTGATGAGCGCCAGCAGGTCGTTGCCGGAGAGGTGAATGGTCTTGGCGAACTCCACCTGTTTGGGCAGCAGATTGCCCTCGCTGTTCTTGCACAACTGGTCGGAGAGGATCAGCAGACTGTTGAGCGGTGTGCGCAGTTCGTGCGACATGTTGGCCAGGAATTCGGACTTGTATTTCGAGGTGAGCGCGAGCTGCTCGGCCTTTTCTTCCAGCGCCTGGCGGGCCTGCTCGACTTCGCTGTTCTTGCGCTCGACCTCGTGGTTCTGGTGCGCCAGCAGGCGCGCTTTGTCTTGCAGCTCCTGGTTGGTTTGCGTGAGCTCCTGCTGGCGGCTCTGCAGCTCTTCGGCGAGCGACTGCGACTGCGTGAGCAGGTCCTCGGTGCGCGTGTTGGCGGCGATGGTGTTGAAGACGATGCCGATCGACTCGGTGAGCTGGTCGAGGAAGGCCTGGTGCGAGGGGCTGAAGCGCGCGAGCGACGCAAGCTCGAGCACGCCGCGCACTTCGCCCTCGAACACCACCGGCAGCACCAGCACGTCGAGCGCGGCCTGGCTGGTGAGGCCGGTGGCCACGCGAAAGGCGTCGCTCGGCGTGTTGGTGAGCAGGATCTTCTGCTTTTCCACCGCGCATTGGCCCACCAGTCCCTGGCCGAGGTCGATCTCCTTGCCCAGAACCTGCTTGCCGCCCGAGGCGTAACTGGCGAAGAGCCGCAGCCGCGGCTGCACGTGTGCGGTGTCGAGCACGTAAAACTCGGCCTGCTGGGCGCCCACCACCGGGGCCAGCTCCGAAAGAATGAGCTGGCCCACGGTGACCAAGTCTTTCTGGCCCTGCAGCATGCGGCTGAACTTGGCGAGGTTGGTCTTGAGCCAGTCCTGCTCGGTGTTCTTTTGCGTGGTGTCCTTCAAGTTCCTGATCATCTCGTTGATGGTGTCCTTGAGCGCGGCCACCTCGCCCTGCGCCTCCACCGTGATCGAGCGCGTGAGGTCGCCCTGCGTCACCGCGGTGGCGACTTCGGCAATGGCGCGCACCTGGGTGGTGAGGTTGGCGGCGAGCTGATTCACGTTCTCGGTGAGACCTTTCCAGGTGCCGGCCGCACCGGGCACCTTGGCCTGGCCGCCGAGCTTGCCTTCGACGCCCACCTCGCGCGCCACGCCGGTCACCTGGTCGGCAAAGGTCGCGAGCGTGTCGGTCATGGAGTTGATGGTTTCGGCCAGCGCCGCGATTTCGCCCTTGACTTCTACCGTGAGCTTTTGCTTGAGGTCGCCGGTGGCCACGGCCGTCACCACCTTGGCGATGCCGCGCACCTGGCCAGTCAGGTTGCCGGCCATGAAGTTGACGTTGTCGGTCAAGTCTTTCCAGGTGCCGGAGACGCCGCGCACGTCGGCCTGGCCGCCCAGGCGGCCTTCGGTGCCGACCTCGCGCGCCACCCGCGTCACCTCGGCGGCAAACAAAGAAAGCTGGTCCACCATGGTGTTGATGGTGGCCTTGAGCTCGAGGATTTCGCCCTTCACGTCGACCGTGATCTTCTTGGAGAGGTCGCCGGCCTGCACGGCCTTGGTCACGTCGGCGATGTTGCGCACCTGGCTCGTGAGGTTGGAGGCCATCAGGTTGACCGAGTCCGTCAGGTCTTTCCAGGTGCCGGCCACGCCCTGCACATCGGCCTGGCCACCAAGAATGCCCTCGGTGCCCACTTCGCGCGCCACCCGCGTGACCTCGGCCGCAAAGGAACGCAACTGGTCCACCATGGTGTTGACGGTGTTCTTCAGCTCCGAGATCTCGCCCTTCACGTTCACCGTGATCTTCTTGCTGAGGTCGCCCGCGGCCACCGCCTTGGTGACGTCGGCGATGTTGCGCACCTGGCTGGTGAGGTTGCCGGCCATGAAGTTGACCGACTCGGTGAGGTCTTGCCAGGTGCCC
>JANONH010000428.1:0-9309 GCA_031420735.1 Methylibium sp. | reverse complement strand
ACCTGGCGGCGCAGGTAGACGAAGTTGGGGTTGTCGGCCAGCTTGCCCTCCAGCTCGGCGAGCGTCATGCCCAGGGCGGCGGCGAGCTTGCGCCGCGCGGCGCGGTCGGCCTCGAAGTCTTTTGGTATGGCCCAGATCGAGGACGCCGGCACGCTCGAGGCGAGCAACAAGCCGCTGCGGTCGACGATGCGCCCGCGGTTGGCCGGCAATTCCAGAGTGCGTGCGTAGCGGTTGGCGCCCTGCTGCTGAAAGAACTGGTTGCCGATCACCTGCACGTAGACGGCACGCCCGATCAGCACCAGGAAACCCGCGCCGAGCAGGGCCACCATCAGCTTGGAGCGCCAGGGCGGCGTCTTGGAGGCCAGCAGCGGGCTGGTGCTGTAGCGCAGGCTGCGCGCGCCGGCCGCGCGCCGGTCGCGCGTGGCGCGCCCTTCTACACGCCGGTCGCGAGCGCTGCGTTCCTGGATGCCGCTGCGCGCGCCGCCCACCGGCCACCACCTCATGGCCACCCCTGCGACGCGGCAGACGGGCCGCTGCCATGCGCAGCTGGCGTGCGCGCCGGCTGCGCGACAGGCGGCGGCTGGTCGCGCGAGGGCCCGCTCGCGGCGCTGGCGGTCGTGGCCGCCGCCGACACGTACTCGGTGACGGCCGGGGAGACGTTGCGCATGGCCAGCCGCTCGCGCGCGACCCGCTCCACGCGCAAGGGCGTGGCCTGGGCGCGCGCTTCAAGCTGCAGCCGCTGGTGGTCGCTTTCGAGTTGCAGGGCAACGGCCTGCGAACGGTCGAGTGCGGTGAAGAGGCGCCGCGCGTCGTACGACACCTTCACGAGGTAGAGACTGCTGGCGATGAGCACCAGCAGCAGGGCCGCATGCAGGCGCGTCATACGCGCCCCCCGCCGGTCTTGCCGGCCTTGCTAAGCTTGCTGGCTTTGCCGGCCTTGCTGGCCTTGGCCTCAGTGGCCTTGCCGGGCGAGCCGGTCTGGCGGTCGCTGCCGGACTTTGCGCTGCGGACGCTGGCGGCGCGGTCCTTGGCACGCCAGCGCAGGCCCGCCTCGCCCGGGTCGTCGGTGGCGACGGCGGTGCGCTCGGCCACGCGCAGGATCGCCGAGCGCGCGCGTGGATTGGCGCTCACCTCGGCACTGCCCGGCTTCAGGCGCGCCAGCGCCGAAAGGCGCAGCGGCTTGGGCGCGGCAAACGGCGCACGGCGATCGATCACGTCGCTGGCGTGGCTCGCGATGAAGGTCTTGACGATGCGGTCTTCGAGCGAATGAAAGCTGATGACGACCAGGCGGCCACCCGGGGCGAGGCAGTCGATCGCCGCTTCGAGCGCCATCTCGAGCTGCGCGAGTTCGGCATTGACGAAGATTCGCAGCGCCTGGAAGGTGCGCGTGGCCGGGTCTTGGCCGCCTTCGCGGGTACGCACGCAGCGTGCCACCAGGGCCTGCAGCTCGGCGGTGGTGCGCACCGGGCGGCCCGCTTCGCGCTCTTGCACGAGGGCGCGCGCGATCGAGCTCGCGAAACGCTCCTCGCCGTAGTCGCGAATCACCGCGCAGAGCGCCTTTTCGTCGGCCCGCGCCAAGAAGTCCGCCGCGCTCTCGCCGCGCGTGGTGTCCATGCGCATGTCCAGCGGGCCGCGGCTGCGAAAGCTGAAACCGCGCTCGGGGCTGTCGATCTGCGGCGAGCTCACGCCCAGGTCGAGCAGAAGCCCGTCGATGCGTGCCACGCCGCGCGCCGCCAGAACTGCCGGCAGGTCGGCAAAAGCAGCGTGCTCGACGGCAAAACGTGCATCGCGCGAGAGCTCTGCGTCGGCCTGCGCATGCGCCACGGCCTCGGGGTCGCGGTCCAGCGCCAGCAGCCTGCCACCCGCGCCCAGGCGCGAAACGATCAGGCGCGAGTGTCCGCCGCGGCCGTAGGTGCCGTCGACGTAGAAGCCGTCGCTGCGCGCCACCAGCGCATCGACTGCCTCGTGCAGCAGAACTGTCGTGTGCTGCAAGGGCCCTCCCGCCTCGAGCATGGGGTCAGAATGAAAAATCGCGCAGCGCTTCGGGCAAGCCCTGCTGCATGACTGTGGCCTCGTGGGCCGCATAACGCTCGCGGTCCCACAGCTCGAAGTAGCTGCCCATGCCGAGCAGGACCACGTCGCGCATGAGGCCGGCCGCAGCCCGCAACTCCGGGGAAATGAGCACGCGCGAGGCGCCGTCGATCTCGACGTCCATGGCGTAGCCGAGAAAAACGCGCTTCCAGCCCGCCACCGCCATGGGCAGGGCCGCCACCTTGTCGCGAAACGTTTCCCAGCCGCTGCGCGGAAAAACCAGCAGACAGCCGTCGGGATGCTTGGTGAGCGTCAGTTGGCCCTGCGACAAGGCCACGAGCACCTCGCGGTGGCGCGCCGGGACGGCCAGACGCCCCTTTGCATCAAGCGCCAACGCCGAAGCCCCCTGAAAAACAAACTGCGCCACTTAATCCCACCCCAGTGCACTTATCCCCACTTTAACGGAGGGTTTGGGGGCCGGTCAACCGGCGCTTGCAGATTCGTCAATGAAATCAAGTACTTACAAGCGTAATTTGACACGGTAAAAAGACTAAAAGCGTTTAGTGGAAACGACTTGCGAGCAGCTATAGAAGTGAAATGTTAGATAAGCGGAACCTTAAGTTTTCACTTTGGCAAGCGCGTTGCCGTCCAGCATCTTGAAATTTTTCACTCGGGCATGCGCGTTGCCCTGCAGTAGCTGCCCTAGCCCACTTGGACTCCTCACCATGCCCGCTACCACCCGCAATCCCGTTGTCGACCTGGCGATGGACCTGCTGTGCGAACTGCCCAATGTGGCCGCGCTCGACGTACTCGACCACGCGATGCGGTCCGGCCGCGGGCGGCGGCCGGACTTCAGAAACAGCGGCGCAACGGCTTCGCTCTATGCCGACCACCGCGACCCGCCTTCTCCTTTTGCAGAATTGCTGCGGCGTGCCTTTGCGCCCAATATGGACCCGCGCGACCTGGTGTTGCTCGCGCTTCGCGGCAAGAACCACGATATGCACCTGCAATCGGCGATCAGTAGCGCGAACGAGCGCTGGCAAGAGGTGCTCGAGCTGTTCTCCGAGCGCTACGACCTCTGGGATGTGTCCGACTCCTCCCTGCGCCTCGTCACTGAAGTCGATTCGCTTCAGCGCGCGGCCAACCACTGAAGCGAGCCCTGCGGCTCCGACTCAACGCGAGTTGTTTCATGGATCGTCGCGACCGTGACGCAGCCGGGCGTTTCGTCGATTCGCTGCTGCAAGCCGCGCGGGAGCCCGAGGCGCCCGTGCATTTCGACCAGCAGGTGCTGCTCGATCGGCTGGGCGCGCTGGAGGGGCTGCTGCGGCGGCTGCACGGCGTGTTCACCACACTGTGCAGACAGCAGGATCTCAACGCCGCCGAGTCGAGCCTGTTGCGAGCGCGGCTGGCGGCGCTCGAGAGCCTGCTGCATGAACGGCCGCCGGAGCTTGGCGTGCCGCCCACACCGGCGTCGCGTCAAGGCAGGTTCGGCTGAGCGTCGGCTCTGGAGCCAGGGCCTACAAGGCGCCCTGGCGCTGCCACTCGCGCAAGGTGCGGAGCATTTCGCGGTCGTTCTCGAGCCATGCCTGTTCACGCAATCCCTGCAGTGGCTTGTCGGCCACGGCGAGTGGCGGCGCCTCATAGACGAAACGCAGAAACAACTCGCCAGCCACCGGCTCCTCGATCATGAGGGTGAGTTGTACCGACGCTGCGCCCTCGCGCGGCTTGGGCATGAAGACGATGCGACGTGCCGGCTCGAGCGTCACCACGTCTTCAAAACACAGTGAGCCGTAATGGATGCTGCGCTCGCGCTCGTGTTCGCTGCTGCCGGCCCGCGCGTGGCAGCGGTCGGGCCCGAGCGGAAAACGCTCGGGCGACTCAACCCGCACCAGCAGCCCGCGCCACAGGGCCTCGCGGCTCATGGGCTCCACGCGCGGATCGCGCGGGTCGGTGACTTGCAGCAGGTGCTCGAAACGCATGGCGCGAGCTTAGCGCCGAAGCCGCCGCGCTGAATGCGTCGTCGCGCCAACCGCCCGGCGCCGGGCGGTTGGCCGGCGCGAAGGCAAAACCGCTGGCGCGCCCAGGCTCACGTCGACGCGGGCGTTGGGCCCAAGCGCGGCTAGACCCACAGCCAGGCCACCAGGCCGATGCTCAGGAGGCCCATGGACGCCAGCGCCAGTCCGAGGGTCGAGTGCATCACCAGCGGAGCGAGCACGCCCGCAACCAGGGCGTTGGCCGCCGCCGCCACCGCCGCCTGGAGCGACGAGGCCATGCCACGGCGGTCTGGCACGAGGTCGAGCACCATCAGGGTCACCACCGGCACCATCAGCGCCCAGCCGAGCGAAAACAGCCCGATCAGGGGCAGCGCCCAGTAAGCGTGCGGTGCCCAGATTGCGTTGGCCGCCACATTGACCAGCGAGACGACAAACATGATGCGAAAGCCGCGCCGGATCTGGCGCTCGGGCGGCAACTTGCCCGCAAGGCGACCGCTCCAGAACGCCCCGACCATGATGCCGCCGATGGTGGTGAGGAAGAACCAGAAAAACTGCTGCGGCGCCAGGCCCAGGTGCTCGCCGACAAAGACCGGCGCCGACAGCACGTAGAGGAACATGCCGTTGAACGGAATGCCGCTGGCGAGCACCAGCATCAGGAAGCGCGCGCTCGCGCCGAGCTGGCGGTAGCCGCGCATGAGATTGCGTACGTTGAAGGGCTGCACCGCGTCGGCATGCAGGGTCTCGGGCAAAAGGCGCCAGTTCGCAAACCAGAGCGCCGCACCCAGGGCCGCAAGGAACCAGAAGATCGAATGCCAGCCGGCGTGCACGTAGAGAAAGCCGCCCACCATGGGCGCCACGGCCGGCGCAATGCCAAAGAAAAGCGTCACCTGCGACATCACGCGCTGGGCGTCGGCAGGCGGGAACATGTCGCGGATCACCGCACGCGAAATGACGATGCCGGCACCGGTCGAGAGCCCCTGCAGCAACCGAAAGAACACGAGCTGCCCGAGGGTCTGCGACAGCGCACAGCCCACCGAGGCCAGGGTGAACACCGCCACGCCCCACAGCACCACCGGCCGGCGCCCGAAACTGTCGGCGAGCGCACCGTGGAACAGGCTCATGACGGCAAAGCCCACCAGGTAGATCGACAGCGTCTGCTGCATCTGCACCGGCGTGGCCTGCACCGAGGCAGCGATGCCGGTGAACGCCGGCAGGTAGGTGTCGATGGCAAATGGCCCGAGCATGCCCAAGCAGGCCAGCAGGACCGATAGTGCCCACAGCGGGGCGCGCCAGAGGGTGTGAGCGTCGGGGTTCATGGAAGGCGAGCCGGTGGCCGCCATGCACCGCGCGAAATTAACGTGCCAGCGGCCGCGACGGCCGTGCGGGCATTAGTGTGAAGCGAGCCGATAGGCCGGATTCTGTGCAGGCGCACGGTCTTGCGACCGCATGCCCGTGACCGCCATTCCTCTGGGCCGCCCCTCGCGGATGCGGCTCGATGCCACCTACCCGCCGGCTCCGCGGGCCACCTCAATGCCGGCCTATTTGGTGTTGCTGCGCGCAGAGATTGCCCGTTTCACCCCATGGGCGAACCCATGAACTCGTCTCTGTTGCTCTGATCCTCACCTCGCGGTGGACAGCCGTTAGCTGCTGCGCTGCCCTGTGCAGTCCGGACCTTCCTCCAGCACGACCTTTCGGTCCCTGTGCCAGCGGCGGTCTGGCCCGCTTCACGGCATCATTATGTTCGCCCCGGCCGCGGCGCACGTCGCGCCGTCTTTTGCCCTTTTGAGGAAAGCCCATGAAAGCCAACACCGTTCTCGACACCATCGGCGCCACGCCCCACATCCGCATGCAGCGGCTCTTCGGGCCCGGCGCCGAGGTGTGGATCAAGTCCGAGCGCAGCAACCCGGGCGGCTCCATCAAGGACCGCATTGCGCTGTCCATGGTCGAGGCGGCCGAGCGCGACGGGCGCCTGGTCGCCGGTGGCACGATCATCGAGCCGACATCGGGCAACACCGGCGTGGGCTTGGCCATGGTGGCCGCAGTCAAGGGCTACAAGCTGGTGCTCGTGATGCCCGACAGCATGAGCGTGGAGCGCAGGCGCCTCATGCTGGCCTATGGCGCGAGCTTCGTGCTCACGCCGCGCGCCGAAGGCATGAAGGGCTCCATCGCCAAGGCCCAGGAGCTGGTGGCGGCCACGCCCGGTGGCTGGATGCCGCAGCAGTTCGAGAACCCGGCCAACATCGAGGTACACGAGCGCACCACGGCCGCGGAGATCATGGCCGACTTTCCCGAGGGCCTGGACGTGCTCATCACCGGCGTGGGCACGGGCGGCCACCTCACGGGGTGTGCGCGCGTGCTCAAAGCCAAGTGGCCGAACTTGAAGGCTTACGCCGTGGAGCCGGCGGCCTCGCCGGTTATTTCGGGGGGCAAGCCGGCGCCCCACCCGATCCAGGGCATTGGGGCGGGCTTCGTGCCGGCCAACCTCGACATCGCCATCATCGACGGCGCCATCCAGGTGGAGGCCGAGGCTGCGCGCGAGATGGCGCGCCGCTGCGCGCGCGAAGAAGGCCTGCTGGTGGGCATCTCTTCGGGCGCCACCCTGGCAGCCATCGCGCAAAAACTGGCCGAACTGCCGGCCGGCTCACGCGTGCTCGGCTTCAACTACGACACCGGCGAGCGCTACCTGTCGATCGAAGGTTTCCTGCCGACGGAGTGATGCGGGTGACGCGTTCGCGCGGTGTCAACACGAAAGGAACGGGCAGCGGCTTCTGACTCGTGACTGCTGCGCCTTTCGTTTGCGCAGCGAAGCGGAGGCTGTGGCGCTGGGGTGGTGGGGGAGCGAAGCTGGGCTGTGGAAGGAGCGAAGCCGGCTGTGGCGGTGGAAGGAGCGAAGCCGACTGTGGCGCTGTGCTCCGCTCATGTCCCCCGGCCGGGCGGTGCCCGGCCTCCTCCTTTACTTCGCTGCGCACAGCGCCACAGCCGGCTTCGCTCGGGCGACATCGGCTCTTTCTCGTGGGCCGAACAGGAACCGGCGATGCACGGTCGATGGCACGGCGCAGGGCACCGCTCTTGATTGGTTTTCACCCTGCAACTCAGCGGTTTGCGGTCTTTTCGATTGAACACGAACCCGTGTCAGCGTGCGAGCAGGCGCACCGTCTCGGGCTTGTTGGGCGGCAGCAGTTCGAAGTGGCTCGCCAGCTTCTTGAACAGTGAAGTGCTTTTGCTGTTCTTCTTCAGGATGCCTGCGTCGCGCAGCGACTCGGCCACGCCGTTGAGGCGCACCAGTTCGCCACGCTGCAACGCCGGGCAGGCGGCGAGCACGGCGCGCACCGCTTCGGGTAAGGGCGCGGGTGCGGGCGCCGCAGCGCGGAGTGCGGGTGCAGGTGCTGCGCGGGGTGCTGTTGCTGACACCGCCGTTGCGCGGGGCGCGGGCGCGGCACGGCGCGACTTGGCTGCGGCGCGCGGCCGGGTGGGGGCTTCAGCGGCGGGCTCGGGCTTTGGCGGCGCACGACGCGCGGCGGGGCGGGCCTGCGGTGGCTCGATCACCTCGAACTCGTCGTAGACCCGCTCGTAGTCGCGCTCCACATTGCTCGCCGATTTGCCATGCTGGCCGAAGCCGCGGACGCGGCAACCGAGTTCGCGCAGGCGCACCACCAGCGGCGCGTAGTCCATGTCGGAGGAGACGATCACCACTTCGTCGAGCGGCTGGCGCAGCACCAGCTCCACCGCGTCGATGGCGAGCGCGATGTCGGTGGCGTTGGGCCCGGCAAAAGTGCTGGGCAGGAAGCGGATCGCATGCTCCTTGCAAAACTCGCCAAACTCGCCGGCCTTTTGCACGCTGCCGTAGGCACGGCGGTGCTGCAATTGGCGCTGCGTTCCCGCAAGGCGGCCGAGCACCTGCTGCACCACTTGGGTGGACACATTGTCGGCATCGATCAGCAGCGCACAGCGCAGGGTCTTTTCCATCGGGTCTTGCATCTCCGCTCGAGGGTCAGGTGACAAACCGCCAGGGCAGGGTCTGCCCGGCGCACATAGGTTTGAGTTCGGCCTCGCCGAAGGGCAGGCGCTCGGGCACGGTCCAGGGCACGCGCTGTAGCTCGACGGTGCCGCGGTTGCGCGGCAGCCCGTAAAAATCGGCGCCATGGAAGGCCGCGAAGGCTTCGAGCTTGTCGAGCGCGCCCGCGTTCTCGAAGGCGTGCGCATACAGCTCGAGCGCGCACAGCGCGGTGTAGCAGCCGGCGTGGCCACCGGCATGCTCTTTCAAGTGCACCGCATGCGGTGCGCTGTCGGTGCCGAGAAAAAACTTCGGGCTGCCCGAGGCGACCGCGGCCACCAAGGCCTGACGGTGCACTTCCGACTTGAGCACCGGCAAGCAAAAGAAATGCGGCTGCAAGCCGCCGGTGAACAGCGCGTTGCGGTTGTAAAGCAGGTGCTGCGGCGTCACCGTCGCGGCCAGCCAGTCGTCGCTTTCGCTCACGTACTGCACGCCCTCGCGGGTGCTCACGTGTTCGAGCACGACCTTCAAGGCCGGGAAGTCGCGCCGCAGCGGGGCGAGGTGACGCTCGATGAAGACCGCCTCGCGGTCGAACAGGTCGACGTCGGGGTCGGCCACCTCGCCATGCACCAGCAGCGGCAGGCCTTCGCGCTGCATGGCCTCGAGCGTGGCGTGAACACGCTTCAGGTCGGTCACGCCGGCGTCGCTGTGGGTGGTAACGCCGGCCGGGTAGAGCTTGAGCGCTGCGATACCCGCCTCGCGCGCCCGTTTAATTTCCTCGGGCCGCGTGTTGTCGGTGAGATAGAGCGTCATCAAGGGCTCGAAGCTGGCGCCTGCCGGCAGTGCTGCGACGATGCGCGCGCGGTAGGCCAGTGCCAGCGCCGTACTCACCACCGGCGGGCGCAGATTGGGCATGACGACGGCGCGGGCGAACTGACGCGCGCTGGCCGGCAGCACCGCCGCCATCGGCGCGCCGTCGCGCAAGTGCAGGTGGAGGTCGTCCGGGCGGGTCAGGGTTAGGGTCAGGGCTGCGGCCATGCGGGATTGTGCAGCGGCGAGACGGCGCAACGGCTCGCCAAAGCCGAGCGGCGGGCGCCGCCGCGTTGCGCGCTCAAAGCGCGAGGCCACGCATCGCGAGCGACGCGCAAGGCCACACACGTCGAGGGGAGCCGGCGTCGCTCGGAAGAAGCTGCAAGTTCGCCGCCGCGGCTGGCCGTGCCTGGCCGCTCGCGGCCATCCCGGCAGCACTCACTCTGCAGCACTGGGCAGTACACGGCAGTACTCGGCAGC
>JANONH010000427.1:0-2660 GCA_031420735.1 Methylibium sp. | reverse complement strand
CGGCGTGTTCGTCTGCATCAGCCCGTGGAACTTTCCGCTCGCCATCTTTGCCGGCCAGGTGGTGGCCGCACTCGTGGCCGGCAATGCCGTGGCCGCCAAGCCGGCCGAGCAAACGCCCGCGGTGGCGGCGCGCTTCGTCGCCCTCTTGCATGCCGCCGGACTGCCGCACGACGCGCTGGCGTTGCTGGCCGGGCCGGGCGAGGTGGTCGGCCAGGCCCTGGTGGGGCACGCGCTGGCCGCGGGCGTGTGCTTCACCGGCTCGCTGGCGGTGGCGCAGCACATTCACCGCAGCCTGGCCGCGCGCGAGGGCGCCATCTTGCCGCTCATCGCCGAAACCGGCGGCATCAATGCCATGTTGGTGGACAGCAGCGCACTGCCCGAGCAGGTGGTCGACGCCGTGCTGCAGAGCGCCTTTCGCTCGGCCGGCCAGCGCTGCTCGGCGCTGCGCCTGCTGTGCGTGCACCAAAGCGTGGCGGACCCGGTGCTCGGCATGCTGGCCGGCGCGCTGCGCGAGCTGACGCTTGGCGAGCCGTCGCGCTACGCCAGCGACGTCGGCCCGCTGATCGACACCGACGCCGCTGCTCGCGTGCAGCGCCACGTCGAGCGCCTCGAGCGCGAAGCGATCTGCCTGGCCCGCACGGCGCTGCCCGCGGCCCTGGCCGGCCGCGACTTCATCGCGCCGGTGGCCTATGAGGTCGCGCGCGTGGACGAGCTGCAAGAAGAAGTCTTCGGCCCGGTGCTGCACGTGCTGCGCTGGGGGCCCGGCACCCACGCGCGCGACCTCGACACCCTGCTCGCGCAGATCGACGCGCTCGGCTTTGGCCTGACGCTCGGCGTGCAGACGCGCATCGACTCGCGCGCCCTGCGCATCGCAGCCGCCTCGCGCGTGGGCAACGTCTACGTCAACCGCAACATGGTCGGCGCCGTGGTCGGCGTGCAGCCCTTCGGCGGCGAGCGGCTCTCTGGCACCGGCCCCAAGGCGGGCGGCCCGCACTACCTGCTGCGCTTTTGCAGCGAGCAGTTGGTAAGCATCAACACGGCAGCCGCCGGCGGCGACGCGGCGCTGATTGCGGCTCCGTAGAATCGGGCCGATGCCCGACCTGCACAGGCCCATCACCTTGCCGGCGGCGCAGCTCGCCCTGTTCCCGCCGGCCCTGCCGACAGCGCCAGGCCCGGGAAGCGACCCCTGGGGCGATGCCTACTGCAGCGAGCATTCGCCAGCGGCACGGCGCGGCCACGGCATCACGCTCACGCCGCAGTGGCTGGTGCAGGCCATGTTCAACCAACTCGGCAGCGAAAACTTCGACACCGTGGTCGATGCCGGCGCCGGGAGTGGCCGCTTCGTCGTCGCCGCAGCGCGCCGATTTCCCAGGGCGCGGATCGTCGCGGTCGAGCCGCACCCGGACATGCTCGGCCTGTTGCGCCAGGCGCTGCTTCGAGAAGGACTGAGCGAGCGCGTGCACGTCGTCGCCGGCGATTTTCGCGACGCGCAGATAGCGCTCGAAGGTCGTTGCCTGTTCATCGGCAATCCGCCCTACGTGAGGCACCACGATATCGACGCTTCATGGAAGGCTTGGTACCGCGACCGCATGCAGTCGCGGGGCATCGCCGCCTCCCAGCTCGCCGGGCTGCATCTGCATTTTTTATTGCGCGCAGCCGACTTGATGCGTGCGGGCGATGCGCTCTGCTACGTCACTTCCTCGGAATGGCTCGACAACGGTTACGGCTCGGCTGCACGTGCGCTGCTCGGCCGTGGCGAGCCGCTCACGCTCAAGTCGCTGTGGGTGGCCGAGCCGGGCGAGGCCGTGTTTCCCGACGCCTTGGTCTCGGCGGCCGTGTTTCATGCCGAGTGCTCGGTCCCGGGCGCCAGCGCATCGGTCAAGGTCGGCGTCATCTCGGGTGGGGCGCTCCGGGAGGTGCGCACGCTGCCGGCCGCCGCCTTGGCCGAGTCGCAGCGCTGGTCTGTCCTCACCCAAGCGACCCTGCCGAGCGCCCCGGTCGGCATTGAACTGGGCGAACTGTTCCAAGTCACTCGCGGTCAGGTGACCGGCAACAACGGGCTGTGGGTCCTGCCCTCGGATCAAGTCGAACTGCCGCGGGGACTGACGGTCGCGGCGGTGACGCGGGCGCGGGAAATCATCGACGGTTCAGTGGCGTTGCCGGTGGCCGTTCCCGCTTTCAGGCGGGTCGTCCAGCTGCCGCGCGAACTCGATGCCCTCACGGCGCAAGAGCGCGTGGCTGCCGAGCGCTTTATCGAGCGAGCGCGAGCGCTCGGCGGCGACCAGAGCTACATCGCACGCCATCGCAAACCCTGGTTCGCGATCGACATGCGCCGCCCGCCGGCCGCCTTTGTGAGCTACATGGGAAGGCGCTCGCCGGTGTTCGCAGCCAACCCGGCGGGCTTGAGTTTCATCAACATCGCGCACGGCCTTTACCCGCGCGCGCCGATGTCGGCGACCTCTTTGCACCGCATCCTGGCGCACCTTAACCGCACGACCCGCCTGCACGACGGCCGGGTCTATGGCGGCGGCATGGCCAAGTTCGAACCGAGCGACGTGGCGAGGCTGCGCATTCCGGCATCGGTGCTGGCAGCGTCGGCATGAGTTGGCCGCGTAGCGCGCGGCAATGGACGCACGACGATGTCGTTGCCGACGTCGCGC
>JANONH010000426.1:0-3760 GCA_031420735.1 Methylibium sp. | reverse complement strand
TCCGGGTTGATCTTCATCGTGTAGAGGCGCGGCGCGAACTCCGAGAGTTCTTGCTTGGCGCCGCCCACGGCTTCAACCATCTTGGCGAGGATGTGCAGGCGCGCTTCCTTGGCCTGCGCCAGCGCCACCTGCATGATCTCCTTGGTGATGCCTTGAATCTTGATGTCCATTTGCAGCGCGGTCACGCCCGCGGTGGTGCCGGCCACCTTGAAGTCCATGTCGCCGAGGTGATCTTCGTCGCCAAGGATGTCGGTGAGCACAGCAAAGCGGTTGCCGTCCTTGATGAGGCCCATGGCGATGCCCGCCACGTGCGCCTTGAGCGGCACGCCCGCGTCCATCATGGCCAGGCAGCCGCCGCACACGGAAGCCATCGACGACGAGCCATTGGACTCGGTGATCTCCGACACCACGCGGATCGCGTAGGCAAACTCGTCCTTCTTCGGCAGCACCGGGATCAGCGCGCGCTTGGCCAGGCGGCCGTGGCCGATTTCGCGGCGCTTGGGGCTGCCCACGCGACCCGTCTCACCGGTGGCGAAGGGGGGCATGTTGTAGTGAAACATGAAGCGGTCTTCAAACTCGCCGGCCAGCGCGTCGATGCGCTGCGCGTCGCGTTCGGTGCCCAGGGTGGTGATGACCAGCGCCTGCGTCTCGCCGCGTGTGAACAGCGCCGAGCCGTGCGTGCGCGGCAGCACCGAGGAGCGGATCTCGATGGGGCGCACGGTGCGCGTGTCGCGGCCGTCGATGCGCGGCTCGCCGGCGAGGATTTGGCTGCGCACGATCTTGGCTTCCACGTCGAACAGCAGGTTCTCGACCTTCACCTTGTCGACCGCTGCGCCGCCTTCGGCCAACGCGGCCAGCACTTCGGCATAGGCCTTGCGCATGGCGTGCGTGCGGTCCTGCTTGGAGCGAATTTGGTAGGCCGCGCGCAGCTTCTCTTCGCCCAGGCCGTTGACCCTGGCGATGAAGCTTTCGTCCTTGGCGGGCGCTTCCCACTGCCATTCGGGCTTGCCGGCATCGCGCACCAACTCGTTGATGGCGCGCACCGCGACATTGCCCTGCTCATGGCCGAACACCACGCCGCCAAGCATGATTTCTTCGCTCAACTGCTGCGCTTCGGACTCCACCATCAGGACGGCCGCTTCGGTGCCGGCAACCACCAGGTCGAGCTGGCTTTCCTTCAACTGGGTCGGGCCCGGGTTGAGCACGTATTCGCCGTTCACATAGCCCACGCGCGCTGCACCGATGGGGCCGTTAAAGGGGATGCCCGAAATGGCCAGCGCCGCCGACGAGCCGATGAGTGCTGCGATGTCGGCCGAGACCTCGGGGTTGTGCGAGAGCACGTGGATGACCACCTGCACTTCGTTGTAGAAACCTTCGGGAAAAAGCGGCCGCAGCGGCCGGTCGATCAGGCGCGAGGTGAGCGTCTCGAGCTCACTCGGACGGCCTTCGCGCTTGAAGAAGCTGCCGGGGATCTTGCCGGCGGCGTAGGTCTTCTCGATGTAGTCGACCGTGAGCGGAAAGAAGTCTTGCCCCGGCTTGGCGTTCTTCGCGGCCACCACGGTGGCCAGCACCACGGTGCCTTCGATGTCGACGACGACAGCGCCGCCCGACTGGCGGGCGATCTCGCCGGTTTCGAGCACCACTTGGTGGGGGCCCCACTGGAACTTCTTCGTGACCTTGTGGAACATGCTCATGAGGGTCTCCTGATAGCTTGTGTGTCTGGGAACACGGCGCAGCGGGTGGCGCCTTTCACCGGAGCTTTGAAGTCTGGCGCGGCCTGCCCATCGTCGCTTGGGGGTCGCGCTCCAAAATGCGAAAAGCCTGCGCTGTTGCCAGACAGGCTCTTCTTCGTCGGTTCCGCCCGGGGCGCCGCGCTTACTTGCGCAGGCCGAGCTTCTGGATCAGCGCCGTGTAGCGCTCGGCGTCCTTGGCCCTGAGGTAGTCCAGCAGCTTGCGCCGCCGACTCACCATCTTGAGCAGGCCGCGGCGACCATGGTGGTCCTTGGCGTGCGTCTTGAAATGGGGCGTGAGGTCGTTGATGCGCGCGGTGAGGATCGCCACCTGCACTTCGGGCGAACCCGTGTCGGTGGCGCTGCGCGCGTTGGACTTGACGATGTCGGGGATGCTGAGGTCGGCCACTGCCATGATGCGTTTCCTGTTGCGTGAAACCGCAAGCAGACGCAATGAGGGCGTGCCGCGGTTTCGGGTTTTCACTTGCGGCCACGGGTGAAACCGACCCATGCCGTGCTCTGCCTACTTGGCTTCGCGGGCCAAAGCGGGCCGCAAAGCCGGGCGATTATAGGGCGCACGGCGCGCGGGGCCGACTCGACCGCTCCCTTGCCCCGGCCTCGGGCCCGGCGGCGCCCCTGAGCCAAGCTACAAAAGGCGCTGCAGCCGGTCTGCGCCCTGCAGCAGGCGCGTCGGCTGTTGTGAGGCAAAGCACCAACGCAGCCAGCCTTGCGCTTCTTCGCCGAAGGCCACGCCCGGCGCCAGCCCAAGGCCGACTTCGGTGACCAAGCGTTTGGCAAACGCGAGCGAGTCGTCCGCCCCGGGCACGCGCAAGAAGGCGTACATACCGCCCACCGGCACCGCGACCTCGACCCCGGGAAGCGCCAAGAGCGCTGGCAACAGCGTGTCGCGGCAGCGCCTGAGGTGGGCCACGAGGCCGGGCACCACCTCGTTCGCGCCCAGCACCGCGGCCAAACCCGCACGCTGCACGAACACCGGCGCGCATGAGGTGTTGAATTCGATCAGCTTGCCCACACCCTCGAGCAGGCTGGCCGGCACGACCATCCAGCCGAGCCGCCAGCCGGTCATCAGGAAGCTCTTGGAAAAGCTGTGCACGACGATCAGGCGGTCTTCGGGCTCGGCGATGTCGAGGAAGGACGGTGCCGCGCTTGGCGCTGGCGTGCCGACTGCGCAGTCGTCGCCGAAATAGAGCCGCTCGTAGACCTCGTCGGCAACGATCCAGGTGCCGGTGCGCCGGCAATGCGCAAGGATGGCCTCCTGCTGCGCGCGCGTGAGCGTCCAGCCGGTCGGGTTATTGGGTGAGTTGACCAGCAGCACGCGTGTCTGCGGCGTCACCGCGGCGAGCAGTGCGCCCAAGTCGAGCTGCCATGCGCCGCCCGGCCCCGGCCGCAAAGCGACGCGCTTGACCCGGGCGCCCAGGATCGCCGGCTGAGCGGTGAGGTTGGGCCACACCGGCACGACCACCGCCACCTCGTCGCCGGCGTCGACCAAGGCCTGCATCGCCAGCATCAGCGCGTTGACTCCGGAGGACGTGACCGCAATGCGTTCGGCGCCGAGCGGGCGGTGCAAGGCGCTCGTGTAGGCGGCCAGCGCCGCGCGCAATTCGGGCAGGCCGAGGTTGTGCGTGTAGAAAGTCTCGCCGCGCGCGAGCGACTGCATGCCGGCGTCGCGGATGAAGGCTGGCGTAGGCTGGTCGCCCTCACCAAACCAGAACGCCAGCAGGTCGGCGCGGCCCAGGCCGGCGTTGGCGACTTCACGAATTTTCGAACCCGGCAGGCCCCGTATCGAATCACGCATTCACAAGGCCCTTGAAAACAAAAATGCCGCGCTCAATTCCTGAAGCATGGGGCAGCAAGGTGCTGCTCGACGGTTGAATCAATTCTAGGAGTCCACCATGTTTCTCGTGCCCATTGCCCATCGTTCCACCCACAACGGCCAGGCCCGCGACCTGAGCCGTGCCTTCGACCGCCTGTTCGACGACACCGCAGCACGCGTGTTCGGCGAAACGCCG
>JANONH010000425.1:0-15540 GCA_031420735.1 Methylibium sp. | reverse complement strand
CATTTCGCGCCGCCGGGCGTGCTCATCAACGCCCAGCGGCAGGTGTTGCAGTTCCGCGGCGCGACCGGCGCTTATCTCGAGCCCGCCAGCGGCACGGCCAGCTTCGACCTGCTCAAGATGGCGCGCGACGGCCTGATGCTGCCGCTGCGCTCGGCGATCGCCGAGGCGCTCGAGCAAGACAAGACGGTGCGGCGCGAGAACGTGCGCATCGAGCAGGGCGGCACCGCACGCCTCATTCACTTCGAGGTCGCGCCCCTCAGAAACCTGCGCGAGCGCTGCTTGTTGGTGTTCTTTCGGGAAGCCCAGCCGTCGCCGCCCGCCCTGCGACCGGGCGATCTCGCCTCGGCTTCGCCCGAGGCGGCGCACGCCCGCGCAGACCGCCAGCGCATCGCCGAGCTGGAGTCCGATCTGGCCGAGACGCGCGAATACCTGGAGTCGGTGCGGGAAACCCACGACGCGGCCACCGAAGAGCTGCAGTCGGCCAGCGAGGAAACGCTGTCGGCCAACGAGGAACTGCAGAGCCTCAACGAAGAACTGACCACCTCCAAAGAGGAGCTGGAGTCCTCCAACGAGGAACTGACGACGCTCAACGACGAGCTGGCGTCGCGCAATGCAGAACTCGCGCGCCTGGACAACGACCTGGTCAATGTGCAGACCTCGGCGCACCTGGTCATCGTGCTGCTCGGGCGCGACCTGCGCATTCGCCGCTTCAGCCTGCAAGCGCAAAAACAGTTCAACCTGCTGCCCGCGGACATCGGGCGTCCGCTCGGCCATGTGCGCCACCGGCTTGCGATCGACGACATCGAAACACTGGTCGCCAAGGTGGTGGCCACCAGCGTGCCCTTCGAGCGCGACGTCGAAGACCGCGACGGCCGCTGGTATTCGCTGCGCCTGCGCCCCTACGTCATGCACGACGGCCGGGTCGACGGCGCCGTGCTGGTGCTGGTGGATATCGACACACTCAAGCGCAGCGAGCGCGCCTTGCGCGACACCGAGGCGCAGTACCTGGCGCTGTTCGCCGCCACCAGCGTGGGCGTGAGCGAGGCCGACCCCGCCAACGGCCGACTGCTGCGCGTGAACGCGCAGTTCGCCCGCATCGTCGGGCGCCCCACCGCCGAACTGGTGGGTCGCCCGCAACTGGAGCTTACCCACCCCGAAGACCGACCGACCGAACAAGCTGGCTACGCGCGGCTCCTGGCGGGCGCCGACTCGGGCTTCGAGAGCGAGAAGCGGCTGCTGTGCGACGACGGCCGCACGGCGTGGGTGCATTCGACCGTTAACCTGGTGCGCGCAGCCGATGGTCAGCCGCTGCGCACCGTGGCCATCACGCTCGACATCACCGAGCGCCGGCTCGCGCAAGAGGCCTTGCGCGTGAGCGAGGAGCGTTACCACACCCTGTTCGACTCCATGGACGAGGGCTTTTGCATCATCGAGATGCTGTTCGACGAGCACGGCAAGCCCTGCGATTACCGCTTTTTGGAGGTGAACCCGGCGTTCCAAAAACAGTCGGGCATGGCGGGCGTGGTTGGCAAGCGCATGCTCGAACTGGCGCCCGAGCATGAAGCGCATTGGTTTGCGACCTATGGCAAGGTGGCCCTCTTGGGCGAGCCACTGCGTTTCGTGAACCAGGCGAACTCGCTCAACAAACGCTGGTTCGACGTCTATGCGTTTCGGCTCGGTGGGCCCGAGAGCCGGCGCGTGGCGACGCTCTTCACCGACGTCACCGAGCGCAAGCAGGCGGCTGAGTCGGCCGTCGAGTCCGACCGCCGCAAGAGCGAGTTCCTGGCCATGCTGGCGCACGAGCTGCGCAACCCGCTGGCGCCGATCCGCAACGCCCTGCAAATCTTGCGCCTCGGGGCCGACTCGGCGCCCGCTGCGACAGAGGCAGGCCTGCCGCTCGAGAGTGGTGTTGACCACCCGCCCGACCCGGCCCAGGCCACGCTGAGCGCGATCGAGATGATGGAGCGGCAGGTGGCCCACATGGTGCGGCTGGTGGACGACCTGCTCGACGTGAGCCGCATCAGCCTGGGCAAGATCAGCCTGCGCATCGAGCGTGTGTCGCTCGCCGCGGTGGTGACGCAGGCGGTGCAGGCCACGCGCCCGCTGGTCGAATTAATGGGTCACGACCTCACGGTGGCGCTGCCAAGCGAGCCGGTGCCGCTCGAGGCCGACGCGACCCGGCTGGTGCAGATCATCGGCAACCTCGTCACCAATGCCTGCAAGTTCACCGCGCGAGGCGGGCGCATCGCGCTCAGCGCCCATCTCGACGAGCAGTGGCTGCTGGTCCAGCCGGTCGCCACCTCCGGCGCCAGCCCACTGGAGTCACCTGAGCCCGCCACGCGCCAGGCCACGCAGGTGGTGATCCGCGTGCGCGACAACGGCATCGGTATCGCGCAGAGCGAGCTGCCACGCATCTTCCAGATGTTCACGCAGGTCGACACCTCGCTCGGGCGCTCGACGGGTGGGCTGGGCATCGGCCTGGCGCTGGTCAAGGACCTGGTGGCGCTGCACGGCGGCACGGTGGTGGTGCACAGCGCTGGCATCGGGCGGGGCAGCGAGTTCGAGGTGCGCCTGCCACTGGCCGCCGCGCTGCCGCCCGGCGCGCCACCCACCGCCAGCACGGTGCCAGCCGGCGCCCCGCAGCCTGTGGCGCTGCGCATCCTGCTGGTCGACGACAACCACGACGCCGTGGACTCGCTGGCCTTGCTGCTGACGCTCGCTGGCCACGAAACCCACCTCGCGCACGACGGGCTGCAGGCGGTAAGCGCGGCGCAGTCTTTGCAGCCCGATGTGATCCTGCTCGACCTTGGGCTGCCGGGCATCGACGGTTTCGAGGCCGCGCGCCGCATTCGCAAGCAGACCGGCGGCAAGTGCCCCTTGCTGGTGGCGATCACTGGCTGGGGCCAGCCGGAAGACCGCCGCCGCACCACCGAGGCAGGCTTCGACGCCCACCTCGTGAAACCGGTCGAACTCGACGATCTCATGAGCCTGCTGGCGGGCTGTGGTGTCGCCAAGACCTGATTTTTATCCCCTCCCACTTTGAAAGAACGCTCATGGAACTGATGCTTCACGCCCGCCTGCGCAAGCCCGACCGCATGTCCAACCAAGAATTCTTCGGCGCCTGGAAGCAGGAGTCCGCCGCCGTGCTGGCGGGTGTCGAGGCCGGTCTCATCAAGAGCGTCTGGAAAGTGCCGGGGCGCTACGAAGTGATCGCCATCGTGCAGGTCGAGTCGGTCGATCAAATCGACCCGCTCACCCACAGCCTGCCGCTGTTCAAACTTGGCTACGACTACCTGTGCGACTTTGAATGGACCCTGCTTGGCTCTTATGCCGACTGGGCCAAAAGCCTGGACGCGCTGGCCGCCTCCTGAGACGCCCCGACCACACCGGAGCCGTTTCTTGCAAAAAATCTTGGCGCAGATCGCCGCCGAACTCGGGGTTCGGCCGGCGCAGGTCGCCGCGGCCGTGGATTTGCTGGACGGCGGGGCGACCGTGCCCTTCATCGCGCGTTACCGCAAAGAAGCCACCGGCACGCTCGACGACATTCAACTGCGCGAACTCGAGTCGCGCCTGGCTTACCTGCGTGAGCTCGAGCAGCGCCGCACGGCGGTTTGTCAAAGCATCGAGGAGCAGGGCAAGCTCACGCCGGCGCTGCGCGCGGCCATCGAGGCGGCGCCCACCAAGCAGGAACTCGAAGACCTTTACCTGCCCTACAAGCAAAAGCGCCGCACCAAGGCGCTGATTGCGCGCGAGGCCGGCCTTGCCCCACTGGCCGAGCGGCTGTTCGGCGACCCGGCGCTCGCGCCGCTGCCCGAAGCGCGCGCTTTCATGGCAGCCGCCGAGGGCGGCGCGGCGGCTCTCGCGGCGGCGGGCTTTGCCGATGAGCAGGCGCTGCTCGACGGCGTGCGCGACATCCTCTGTGAGCGCTGGGCCGAAGACGCCGCCCTGGTGCAGGGCCTGCGCGGCTGGCTCTGGGCCGAAGGCCTGTTCCAGTCGCGGCTCGCGGCCGGCAAGAACGAGCTCGACCCGGACGTGGCGCGCTTTCGCGATTATTTTGCCTACGAAGAAGCCATCGCCCGAGTGCCTTCGCATCGCGCCCTGGCGGTGTTTCGCGGCCGCGCGCTCGAGCTGCTTGACGTGAAGCTGGCGCTGCCCGAGGCGTCCGCGTTGGCGGCGGGAGCCGCACGCACCGCCGCGCTGCCGGCGGGGGCAGCACGTACCGTCGCGCTGCCGGCGGTGTCGCTCGCCGAAGGCCGCATCGCGCTGCACCTGGGCTGGAGCCACCGCCAGCGCGCGGGCGACGATTTCATCCGCAAGTGCGTGGCGTGGGCCTGGAAGGTGAAGCTCTCGCTGAGCCTCGAGCGCGACCTGTTCGCGCGCCTGCGCGAAGCGGCTGAGCAGGTGGCCATCAAGGTGTTCGCCGAGAACCTGCGCGACCTGCTGCTGGCCGCTCCGGCCGGCAGGCGCGTGGTCATGGGGCTGGACCCGGGCATCCGCACCGGCGTGAAGGTGGCGGTGGTGAGCGACACCGGCAAGCTGCTCGACACGGCGACAGTGTTCCCGCACGAACCGCGGCGCGACTGGGACGGCGCCCTGCACACCTTGGCCCGGCTGGCCGCTGCGCACGGCGTCAACCTCGTCGCCACGGGCAATGGCACCGCGAGCCGCGAAACCGACAAGCTGGCCGGCGAGTTGATCAAGCGGCTGCAGGCCGGGCCGGGCAAGCCGCCCGAGGCCGGCGTGCCGGGCGGGGCCAACGCGCCGGGCTCGGCTGCTCTGGCACCGCCCGAGCCTGAGGGCACAGCGGTGCTGCGGCTCGCCATCGAGAAGCTGGTGGTGAGCGAGGCCGGCGCGTCGGTCTACTCGGCCTCGGAATTCGCGAGCAAGGAGTTGCCGGGGCTTGATGTGACGCTGCGCGGCGCGGTCTCGATCGCGCGGCGCGTGCAGGACCCGCTGGCCGAGCTGGTGAAGATCGACCCCAAGAGCATCGGCGTGGGCCAGTACCAGCACGACGTCAACCAGGCGGCGCTCGCGCGCATGTTGGCCACCGTGGTGGAGGACTGCGTCAACGCGGTGGGGGTCGACGTCAACACCGCTTCGGCGCCGCTGCTCGCACGCGTGTCGGGGCTCTCCGCCACGGTGGCCGAGAACATCGTCGCGCGGCGCGACGGGCAGGGCGCGTTTCGCAACCGCCGCCAGTTGCGCGAGGTCGCAGGCCTCGGCGAAAAAAGCTTCGAGCAGGCGGCCGGCTTCCTGCGCATCTGGGGCGGCGACAATCCGCTCGACCACTCCGGCGTGCACCCCGAAACCTACCCGCTGGTCGAGAAGATCCTGGCGGCCGCGGGCGGCCGCCCCTTGCGCGAACTCATGGGCCGCACCGACCTCTTGCGCTCGCTCGAACCCAAGCAGTTTGCCGACGACCGCTACGGGCTCATCACGGTCGGCGAAGTGCTTGCCGAGCTGGAAAAACCGGCGCGCGACCCGCGGCCCGACTTCAAGGTGGCGCGCCTCTCGGAAGGCGTCGAGGCCATCTCGGACCTGCGTGCGGGCATGCTGCTCGAGGGCACGGTGAGCAATGTCGCCGCCTTCGGCGCCTTCGTCGACCTCGGCGTGCACCAAGACGGTCTGGTGCACGTGAGCCAACTGGCCGACAAGTTCATAAAAGACGCGCGTGAAGTGGTGAAAACCGGCGACATCGTGAAGGTGAGGGTGGTCGAGGTCGACCTGGCCCGAAAGCGCATCGCCCTGAGCATGAAACTCGACGCCGTCGAGCCGCGCGGCTCACGTGCCGATGGCAACGTCTTTCGCGCAGCGGGCGCCAGCGAGCGCCCACGCGGACCGGCCAGGCCGGACTCACCCCAGACCCGCAATCAGCCGCAGGCGAGCGGCAGCGCAATGGCCGACGCCTTTGCCAAGCTGCAGCGACGCTAGGAAGCTGTCGGGCTTCGGGTCGGGCCCGCGTTGAGCCTGGAGAGCGGCTTAGACAAGGCGCAAAGCGCAGCGCTATTTGCCAACTGCCATGCGCAGCAAGGCCGCCACGCTCGCAACCTCAACCCGCGACGCTGACGCTCACGCGCTGCTTCATCGCCGGTAGCGGGGCATTGCTCGGGCTGGCCGCTGAAACCACGCGCTTGGCCCGCAGCGTGCTACGCAGAGGCCGGCCGTGTTCAAGGACCAAGGGCGCGGCCGAGGGGCTCGAGGCCTGCATGACGATGCGCATGGCCGCCAAATCGCTGGTCGTGAGGCCGCCGGTTGCCAGATGACGCGGCACGATGCCGGCAAGTGCCAGCACCACCAGGCTCGCTGCGGCCAGCGCCCGGCGGGAGTTTAAGAGCGAGGCCAATGCGCCGCGCGCCCCAGCCGAGCGCTGGCCCCAGGCACTCGTTGCGACCGTATGCGCCAGGCCCGTCGGCATGCCCGTGCCGCTTGGCTTTCCTGCGACGATTAACTGCGGCGCACTGGCTGCGCCCTCGCGCACCGCCTGCCAGGCGGCTTGCAGCACAGCCGGCGCATGGCGTTCTTCGGGCGTGAGCAACCAGCCGCGGCGCTGCCAATTCTGGCCGACGCTGCGCCGGCTGGTGAGCACTGCCAGCGGCACCGCGAGCACGAGCGGCAGGGCGAGCGGCAGCACCCGCCAGGCTTCGCCCGGTTCGCCCGCGAGCCACCAGGCCATGAAGGCGGCCACCAGGCTGCCCACCAGACCGAATCGCGCCACCGCTTCGCGCCAACCCAGGTCGCTCGCTTCGCGCGATGGGGATTTCCAGCCGAGCTTGATGCCGGTGAGTGCGCCCAGCACGAACACCGAATGCGCCACCATGCGCACCGGCGCCTGCAATGCGGACAAGAGGGCTTCGAGCGCCGCGCTCAGGACGAGCCTTGCCGTGCCGCCAAAGCCGGCCTGCTGACCGCGGCGCAGCACCAACTGCAGCGCCAGCAGCCGCGGCACGAACAGCAGCAGCAGCGTGGCAACCCACAACAGGCTGGCGGCAACGGGGAAAGCGCCTTGGCCGCTCGCGACCGCCACGGCCAGCGACTCGGCCCCACCGCCGGGCATGACCCAGGGCAGCACGCCGAGCAACACGAAGGCCAGCCACAAAGGCGAGGCCATGTACGACATGGCGCCGCTCACGAACATGGCGCGGTGCACGCCTGCCATGCCGGGCTCGGCGACGAGGCGGGCGTTCTGCAAATTGCCCTGGCACCAGCGGCGGTCACGCTGCAGTTCGTCCACCAGGTGCGGCGGCGGTTGTTCGTAGCTGCCTTCGAGTTCGGGCAGCAACCAGACCTCGTAGCCGGCGCGACGCATGAGCGCCGCTTCGACGAAGTCGTGCGACAAGATTTCCCCGGCCAGGCCGCCGCGGCCCGGCAATTCGGCCAGACCGCAATGGCGCATGAAGGGCGCGACGCGAATGATGGCGTTGTGCCCCCAGTAATGCGACTCGCCGAGCTGCCAGTAGGCCAGGCCCGCCGCGAACAGCGGCCCGGTGACGCGCGCGGCGAACTGCTGCACGCGAGCGTGCAGCGAATCGTGGCCGCAAGGGCGCGGCGCCGTCTGCACGATGCCCGCGCGCGGCTGGGCTTCCATCAGCCTCACCAGGGTAAGCAGCGCCTCGCCGCTCATCACGCTGTCGGCGTCGAGCACCACCATGTAGCGGTAGGCGCGGCCCCAGCGGCGGCAAAAGTCGGCCACGTTGCCGGCCTTGCGCTGGGTGCGGCGCTGGCGCCAGCGGTAGTAGACCTGCACGCCCGGGGCGCTCATGGCGAGCTCGTCGCGCATTTGCCGCCAGGCTTGGAATTCAGCGTCGCGCAAGCGCGCATCGCCGGTGTCGGACAGCAAATAAAGGTCGAACAGGTCCGCGGGTGCGCCTGCCGTGCGCACCGCCTCTGCGAGCGACTCGCAGGTCGCGCGCAGACCGGCGCCAACGGTGGCGATGTCTTCGTTGCAGATCGGCATGACGATGGCAGTGCGGGCCGCGCTGTCGATGGCATGGCCCGCCACCGAGGCGGCACCGAGCGCGTGGCGGTCGCCGCGTGCCAGCGTGAGGTAGCCCATGACCGCAGTCACGCAGCCGGCCGATACCCAGGCAAAGAGCAGCGCAAAGAGCACGGCCTGGGCTTGGCCGGCGAGGCCCTGGTCGGGCGGTGCCGCAAAGCCCAGCACGCCCGTGGCGAGCGCCGCACTGGCGGCCACCAGCAACAACAGGCGTGTGCGCCTGGCGCGCGCCGCCTTGACCCACGGTGCCGCAGGCAGCGGCGCCGGACCCGGGCCGCGCCCTGAGCGCGCGCCCAGTGTGGACAGCAGCGCCATCGCCAGCCCAACGAACACGCCGGTCCAGGGCGCAGCGACCATGCCGCCGCGGTGCAAGGGCGGCGTCGCATCGCGGCAAAGACGGTTGGGATGAACGGGCAAGTCGGCGTGTTTCATTGCGGCGGTAGGGCGTAGGTCCAGGTTTCGGTAAGAACGTCCGGACCGCAGGTCAAAAATGCTCTCAACTCGACCGGCTGCTGAGCGTCGCGGCGGAGCACTTTGAGGGTCATGCGCCATCCCTTGGTGATCGGGTGGCGGTAGGCATTCGCTAGCAAACGGCGTGCGTTGTCACCCGTTGTAAGCACCACGGCGGGCGGCTCGTCGCCGGGCAGCTTGCAGGGCTTGCCTTCGGTGAAATCGACATTGAACTGCAGCTCGTCCGCCGCCGGCTCGGCATGGCTGCGGCCGCTGCGCGACTGCTGCGTAAAAGCGCCGGGCGGGCGTTGCTGCGCCTGCCCCTGCCAATGCATCGTGTAGGCCAGGTCGAGCGGCTGGCCAGGGGCCGGCAGGCGCTCGGGCACCCAGTAGGCGACGACATTGTCGTTGGTCTCGTTCGGGCTGTGGAACTGCATGAGCTCGACCCGCCCGGGCCCCCAGTCGCCGCGCGGTACCGTCCACACGCTCGGGCGCTGGTCGTAGCGCGCTTCGGGGTCTTCGTAGCTGGCGAACTGGCGGTCGCGCTGCATGAGGCCAAAGCCGCGCAGGCCCTGCATGGCGAAGCTGGTGGTGAACGACTGCTTGGGGTTGACCAAGGGGCGCCACAGCCATTCGCCGTCGCCGGTCTCGATCTGCAGCCCGTCGGAGTCGTGCACCTCGGGGCGGAAATCACCGGCCAGCGGCTGGTTCTCACCATAGAAAAACATGCTGGTGAGCGGTGCGATGCCGAGTGTGGCCACCGGCGCACGCAGAAAAATCCGCGCCTGCACTTCGATTGCCGTCGAGGCTCCGGGGCGCACCACGAAGCGGTAGGCGCCGGTCGTGCGCGGCGAGTTGAGCAGGGCATGAATCACCAGCGAGCTGGCGCCCTTGGCCGGGCGTTCGAGCCAGAAGGCTTCAAAGGCGGGAAACTCTTCGCCGCTGCCGCCGACGGTGTCTATGGCCAAGCCGCGGGCCGACAGGCCGTAATGCTGGCCGGCGCCCACCGCACGCAGATAGCTTGCGCCCTGGAACACCACCACCTCGTCCTTGTAGGTGAGGTCGTTGAGCGGAAAATGCACCCGAAAGCCGGCGATCTGTGCCTGGTTTTGGCCTTGCATGGCTGGCGCTGCACGGCCGTAGTCGAAGGCGCTCTTGGGCGCGGCCAGTGGCTGCTCGCGGCCGCCGACCACCTCGTAGAGCTTGACCGGGCTCGTGTAGCCGTTCCCGACATGGAACAACTGCAGCTCGAAGGGCAGCCCCGCATCGCGCCACCAAGACGCCTGCGGTCGAAAGCGAATGTCGCGGTAGTCGTCGTAGCTGAGTTCGGCCAGCTTGGCATTGGGGCTGACGGTCGGTGGCTGGTAAGGTCCTGCAGCGAGCAGACGGGCTCGTTCGCCAAGGACATTGAAGTCGAAGGCGGCGCTTGCCGGGGCGGCCCGAACAAAGAGCAGGGCGAAGAGAACAAGAGACGCCCAGGTGGAGAGGCCGTGGCGCCCGATCGGTCGGGTCATGGGTTCGAGTCGTTTCGCGCGGTGGGTTTGCACTGAATGTACCTAGGGTTTACACGCAAATACCGTACCCGACCGACGAAAAACTCTTGCGCAACAAACGTGACAGAGTGCGCGCGTGCTCCGTGCGGGCTGGAAGATCGCATGACAGTCGCGGTTTTTGGTGTCAGCCCTCCATACCCTTGACGCCTGCCCCGGCTGCACGATCCACGACGGAGACCGTTTTGAGAGTCATCGACACAGAAACCAAGCTTTCACTGCCGAGCGCAGTGCGCCCGACGGCACGCGCCCGACCGCTCGATCACAGCCACCGCAGGCTGCCCGCTTGAGTGCCGATGCCCTGACCGCGCCGATGAGGAGCCTGCTCGAGCGGCTCTACCGCTCGCGCCGCTCCGCGCTGCACACGCCCTCGCTCGAAGAAATGCGTGGCGCCTATGAAATCGGCTCCGAACTCATGGACTTGCCCCGGGCCGCGCTGAGCCGGGTGGAAGACCTCCGGATTCCCGTGCGAGACGGCCAGACGCTCGCCGCACGGCTCTACCTCAGCCGCCCGGTGCGGGCGCCGGTGCTGCTTTACCTGCACGGCGGCGGCTACTGCATCGGCAGCCTCGACAGCCACGACAGCCTGTGTCGCCAGCTCGCCCTGCTGAGCGGCGTGGCGGTGCTCGCGCTCGATTACCGCCTGGCTCCCGAGCACGCTTTTCCGACGGCGGCGGACGACGCCTGGGACGCGCTGCAGTGGCTTGCCGCCGAGGGCGAGCTGCTCGGCCTCGATTCGAGCCGGCTGGCCGTGGGCGGCGACAGCGCGGGCGGCACGCTGGCCGCGGTGTGCGCGCTGCGCGCCCGCGACGCCGGCTTGCCGCTGGCGCTGCAACTGCTGATCTACCCGGGCACCGTCGGTCGCCAGCAGACCGAGTCGCACCGCCGCTTCGGCGAAGGCTTTTTGCTCGACCGCCAGATGATCGACTGGTTTTTCTCCAACTATATCGACGAGGCGCTGCGCGACGACTGGCGCTTCGCGCCGCTGCAGGCCGGCTGCCACCGAGGCCTTGCGCCCGCCTGGATCGGCCTGGCCGAACTCGACCCGCTCATCGACGAAGGTGTCGCCTATGGCGAAAAGCTGCGCGAGGCGGGCGTGGCGGTCGAGTTGCGTCTGTGGCGCGGCGTGATCCACGACTTCATCAAGATGGGCCGCAGCATCCCCGAGGCACGCGCGGCGCATGAAGCGGCTGCCGGTGCGCTGCGTGCGGCGCTGTACGCATGAGCGCCGAGCACGGCCAATCGAAGGCGGGCCCACTCCCCGCGCAGCGCAGCGCGCCGAGGAGGCACCAATGAACGCGAGCACCCAGCCGGCGGCCGAGCCCCAGAGCACCCCACCGGCGGGCGCGCCGGCGCGCCCGGTGCGCGGCGCCTTTCGCACCCTGCACCGGCTGCGCGTGCGCTGGGCCGAGGTCGACCTGCAGGGCATCGTCTTCAACGGCCACTACCTCATGTACCTGGACACGGCCGTGGCCGACCACTGGCGCGGCATGGGCCTGCCCTATGTCGAGTCGATGCAGCGCTTGGGCGGTGACCTTTATGTCAAGCGCGCTGTGCTCGATTACAGCGCCTCGGCACGTTTGGACGACCTGCTCGACATCGGCATCCGCTGCCTGCGCGTGGGCCGTTCGTCGCTGCAGTTTCAAGGCGCGGTGTTCGTGCAGGACCGCTTGCTGGTGACGGGCGAGTTGATCTATGTGTTCGCCGACCCGGCCACGCAAAAGAGCCGGGCCGTGCCGGCTGAACTGCGCGCCATCGTGGAAGCCTACGAAGCGGGCGAAGCCATGACGCAAGTGCGCACCGGAAGTTGGGCCGAGCTTGGAGACGATGCGCGCGCGATTCGCGAAGAAGTCTTCGTGCGCGAGCAGGGCATTGCGCTCGAACTCGAGGTCGACGCGGCCGACGCGGGCTGCCTGCACGCGGTGGCCTACAACCGCCTGGGCATGCCGCTGGCGACCGCAAGGCTGGTGCAAGAGGCGCCCGGTGTGGCCAAGCTCGGGCGCATGGCGGTGCGCCAAACAATGCGCGGCGGGGGAGTGGGCAGCGCTGTGCTCGACGCGCTGTGCGAGGCCGCGCGCACGAGCGGCCACACGCAGCTGCACCTGCATGCCCAACTTTCCGCACAAACGTTTTATCTACGCCGGGGCTTCACGGCGCAGGGGCCGGTGTTCGCGGAAGACGGCATCGACCATGTGGCGATGCGACGCCCGCTTGGCCCAGCCAATCCGTGAGCGCTCCGGCTTTATGCGCAAACGCGCGCGTCGGCCTCGCGCGCGCACGCAGAATAGGCACGCGAGCGGGACACACGCGTCCCGCTGCTAAACGGAGCACGCCATGACCGCCCATGCCGCCGCCACCGCAACCCCCACCGGCACCGCCGCAGCCCCCACCACGGCCTTCTTCCACGCCGAACGCTGCCTGTGGCACGGCACGCAGGGCGGCTTCGCGCTCATTGCGCATGTGGGCGGCTGGGTGCAGCCACCTTCCGGGGCGGGCCTGGCCGAGTCGCCCGAGTCCAAGCGCCGCATGATCTCGCTCATGCAGGTGTCGGGGCTGGCCGACCGCGTGGCCTTGCAGGCGGCACCCATGGCCAGATAGGAAGACCTGCTGCGCGTGCATCCGGCGTCCTATCTGGCGCGCTTCAAGGCCTTGTCGGACACCGGTGGCGGCGAGATCGGCGACTACGCGCCTTTTGGTCCGGGCAGCTACGAGATTGCCAAACTCTCGGCCGGGCAGGCGCTGCATGCGGTCAGCGCCGTGCTCGAAGGGCGCTTTCGCAATGCCTACGCCATGTCGCGCCCACCGGGCCACCACTGTCTGGCCGACCGACCCATGGGCTTTTGCCTGCTCGCCAACATCGCCATCGCCGTAGAGGCGGCGCGGGCGCGCCACGGCGTGCAGCGCGTGGCCGTGCTCGACTGGGACGTCCACCACGGCAACGGCACCCAGTCGATCTTCTACGAACGCGACGACGTGCTCACCATCTCCCTGCACCAGGAGGGCTGCTACCCGCCGGGCTACAGCGGCGCCGAAGACCGCGGGCGCGGCAAGGGGCTCGGCTTCAACGTCAACATCCCGCTGCTGCCGGGCGGCGGACACGACGCCTACCAGTACGCGATGGAGCGCATCGTCGTGCCGAGCATCGACCGCTTTCGCCCTGAACTCATCGTGGTGGCGAGCGGCCTCGACGCCAACGGCGTGGACCCGCTCGCGCGCATGCTCCTGCACAGCGAATCGTTTCGCATGCTCACCGCCCACGCCATGGCGCTGGCCGATCGACACTGCGCAGGCAAACTGGTGGTCGTGCACGAAGGCGGCTATGCCGAGGCACTGGTGCCTTTTTGCGGCCATGCGGTGGTCGAGGCGCTGTCGGGGCAGAGCCTGGGGGTGGAAGATCCCTTCCTGGCTTTCACGCGGGCGCAGCAACCCACGGCCCGCTTCGCCGCTTTTCAGCGCGGCCTCATCGACGAGATGAGCGTCGCCCTGCAACTCTAGAAACGTCTTGGAAAGGCGCACACCATGATCGACGGCACCCGGGATGCACGCCTCAAGAAGCTCGCGGCCGATCTGGGCCTCGAGGTCGGCGAGGAAATTCGCGCCTTGCCCCATTACGAAATGGCCATCGAACACGGCGGTCATTTGTTCGTGAGCGGGCAGATCCCGCGCATCCGCGGTGCGGTGGCGGTGGTTGGCCGCGTGGGTGCCGAGGTGTCGCTCGAAGAGGGCCGCCGCGCGGCGCGCATCTGCGTGGTCAGGGCGCTCGTGGTGGCGCGGCAGTCGCTGCGCTCGCTGCACCGAGTGGCCGCCGTCCTGCGCATGAACGTCTATGTGCAAAGCGCGCCGCACTTCACCGAACACAGCGAAGTGGCCAACGCCGCCTCCGAAATTCTGGATGCCCTGTTCGCGCCCGAGGGCGGCCACACGCGCACGACGGTGGGCGTCTATCAGTTGCCCCAAAACGCCGCCGTCGAAATCGACTTGCAACTGGCCCTGCACGAAGGCGAGCCGGGGCCGAGCACGTTTTGATACACGTGCCGCGCCGGGTCGCCTTGCGGGCGACCCGGCTCGGCGCTGTTTTGCGCGAACTACTTGATCACGATCTGGCGCTGCATCGGGGCCAGCATGGCCATGATCTGGTTCTGGGTGCGATATGGAACACCGTTTTTCTCGAGCGCCACGTAGAGGTTTTCGGCAATGGCGTTGAACTGCGCATTGGTCACTCCCATGCCGGCATGGGCCGCAGTCATGTCGCGGCCCGTGTAGGTGCAGGGGCCGCCCAGCGCGCCGCACAACTGGTCGTTGAGCATGGCCTTCAGGCGCGGGATGTCAGTCTTGCCAAACTGAAAGTTGATGCGCGTGTCGGCAGCCACGATGCCGACGAAGTCGTCGACCACCTTGGCGATAGAGGCTTTGCCGCCGAGGCTTTCGTACATCGACGGCTGGGCCAGTGCCGGCGCGGCGCCGAGCGAGAGCAGCGCGAGCGCAAGCGCTGCAGCGGCAAATTTAATGCGGGTCTTCATGGGTCTTTTCCTCGTAAGGTGAGTTGCTAGAAACCGACCTGGACCGACACGTAGGGGCCCTTCTGCTTGGACGTGTAGCCTTGGCTGTCGAGAATCTTGCCCAGGTTGAGGTAGGCGCCCACCAGCGAGAAGTGCTTGTTCGGCGCCCAGACGAAGAACATGTCCCAGGCATCCTGCTCCTTGTCGGCGCTGAGGTTGCGTGGCTTGGTGCGGTATTCGGTGGCCACTGCGAAGCTGCGCGAGAACAGGTAGAGCACCGTTGCCTCGAACTCCGGGCGGTATTCGTCTTTAAGGTCGCCGCCGAAGCCGAGCAGGCCGAACTGGTTTGCCTTGGTGAAACGCACGGTGCCGTTGAGCAACAGGCTTTGCGAGAGCAGCAACTTGGTGGCTGCAACGTAGATGTCGGTGCCGCTGTCCTTTTTCGCGCCGAGAGCGGTTGCCTTGATGCCGGCGCCGAGGACGCCTCCGGTGATGTCGTCGGTGCGCTTGTGCATCACGCCGACCGCGACCTGGGGCAGGAGGCTGTCTTGGCCGTAGACCGCGTCGCCCAACACCTTGACTTTCACGCCGAAGATGTCTTGCCCTGCCTCGACGCCGTTTAGTGCGCCGCCGGTAACTTTGAAGTCTTGCCGGTTCAGCGAAAGTTCCACGCGGTCGTTGATGCCAACGCCCACACCGTAGGAGTGCAGACGGTAGTCGGAGGTCTTCACGAGCGTGGAGTGGACATTGGCGCCGTAGCTGTCGCGGGTGCCGTAGCCGGTGATGAGTGCCCAGGCAGCGAGGCCGCCGCCGGCGGCGCCTTCGGCCTGGGTGCCGCCGCCCGTCAGCAGCAGCTTGCCCTGGTCGCCACCGGCGAAGCCCTGCGCATGCAACGGCGGTGCGAACATCGCTGCACAGGCAGCAAGAACGAAAAGCGACGTGCGCGCGTATTCATGCAAACCATGGATTCCCCCTCCGGGGGTCGGTGCGACGTTGTTTTATGCGCAGGCCTATACAGGCAGGCTCAAGCATATTTTTAGCGAGACGC
>JANONH010000424.1:0-1615 GCA_031420735.1 Methylibium sp. | reverse complement strand
ACGCCGTCGCGGCGTGCGGCCGCCGTGAGCGTGCGCATGGCGAACTGCCCGCCGTTGTAGGGCTCGGCGCCGCGCGGCATGAGCACGCGGCCCTTGGGCGCCTTGTTCTCCGGCAGCTCGGCCCAGTAGTCGACGATCTCGAGCGGGTGGTGGTAGGGCAGCGCGCCTTTGTCGCTCAGCAGTTCGGCGGCCGGGGCGGCGCTGTCGTAGAAGGCCTCGCACATCTCGTACTGCCAGTCGGTAAGGCCGAGCTTGGGCAGGCCGGGGCTGTAGGTGAGCGGCGCCGAGAGCCGCGCCACCAACTTCATGAAATCGGGTTTCGGGTCGGCCATGCCGGCGCGCTGCATGGCCGCGTTGTTGGGCATCCAGTACCAGCCGCCCGACTTGGCGGTGGTGCCGCCGAGGCTGCCGGATTTTTCGAGCACGAGCACGCTGTTGCCTTGCCAGCGCGAGAACAGCGCCGAGCTCATGCCGGCCATGCCGCTGCCGCAGACGACGACGTCGAACTCGCCATCCCAGCGCGGCGCGGCCGCCGCCGCCGCCGAGGCCGGCACGCCCACCGCCGCGAGTGCGCCGGCCGCCGCCGCACCGGCTGCGCCGATGAAGCTGCGCCTGCCCACGGCCGCCGGCTTCGGCGCCGCAGTGGCGGCCAGGTTCTTCGGCTTCGGTCGATCGCTCATGGCGCGTCTTTCAGGTCGGAGGGTGTGGACGAGTCCGGCGTGTCCGAGCGGGGCGCCACATTGCGCCCAATCAAGGCGCAAAGCACAGCCGAAGCTCGGCTACGGCGAGCATTTGCAACGCCGAGTGGGCGCGATTTGGCTACATGTGCGGGCATGACGGATGGGTTCATACCCTCTTCAGTGGAGGCACGCGCGAAGAGGCGACCGCATTGCGGCAACCCGGCGGATCGAGGTGCGGCAATGGCCGCAGGCCCGCGCCGCCGCTCGGCCGCAGGCCGACGCAGGCGCGCAATTTATGGTCGAGCCCGAGGCCAGAGCGCGTGAACGACTCTCACGCCTCCTGCAAAACTCACGCCGCTCACGCCGCTCTCGCCTTTAGGTGAGCACAGTGAAGAAACTCTCGCGCGGCAAGTTGTCCTGCGAGAACGCCGCCGCGCCGAGCGCGCTGGTGTCCCAGGTGAGCGTGGGCGTGTCGGGGTAGTGGACGTAGCCGCCGGTGAAGACCTCGTTGCGGTTGCCCGAAGGGTCGAAGAAGTAGATGGTGGCGCCGCGCGTGATGCCGTGGCGGTTGGTGTTCACCTCCACCGGGATGCGGTACTTGCCGATCATGTCGGCCGCGTGCACCAGGTCGGACACCGACTCGAGTAGGAAGGAGACGTGATGAAAGCGGTTGGGCTGGGGCTGCAGCACGAAGGCGACGTCGTGCGGTTTGGTCGAGCAGCTCACGAACAGCGCGAGCGAGGCCTTGGACTCGGCGTCGATCAGGCGCTCGGTGAGGTCGAAGTCGAACACCTCGCGGAACAGGCGCACGTTCTGGTCGATGTCGACGCCGCCGAGCAGCAGGTGGTCGATGCGGTTGATGCGAAAGCCGCGCACCACGCCTTCGTCGGGCATGACGCCGGGGTTGATGGTGCCCAGGGTGTTGCCGCTCTGCT
>JANONH010000423.1:0-3327 GCA_031420735.1 Methylibium sp. | reverse complement strand
CGTGGCGATGTCCGGGCGGGTCACCCCCAACGTGCCGCTTTCTCCGCAGCACCGATCGCTTTTCAAGACGCGCTCGCCGAGCAGCGCCTTGACCGTCTTCATCGGCTCCTGCAGCTTCATCGGGCTGTGGCAGGGGTCGTGGTAGAGGTAGCCGCGCTCGCCCTGGTCGCTCTGGAGTCGCACGCCTTTCTCGAGCAGGAACTCGTGAATGTCGATGATGCGGCAGCCGGGAAAGATGTCCTCGAACCGGTAGCCCTGCAATTGGTCGAAGCACGTGCCGCAACTCACCACCACCGTCTTGATGTCGAGGTAGTTGAGGGTGTTGGCAACGCGGTGAAAGAGCACGCGGTTGTCGGTGATGATCTTGTCGGCCTTGTCGAACTGCCCGGAGCCACGCTGCGGGTAGCCGCAGCACAAATAACCGGGTGGCAGCACGGTCTGCACGCCCGCATGCCAGAGCATCGCCTGCGTCGCCAGGCCCACCTGCGAGAACAGCCGCTCCGAGCCGCAGCCGGGAAAGTAGAAAACGGCTTCGCTGTCGCTCGTGGTGCTGCGCGGGTCGCGAATGATCGGCACGTAGGTCGCGTCTTCGATGTCCAGCAAGGCACGCGCTGTTTTTTTCGGCAAACCACCCGGCATTTTCTTGTTGATGAAGTGAATCACCTGCGCCTTGATCGGCGCGGCGCCGACCGTCGATGCAGGCGCTTTCGTCTGCTTCCTGGCCCACCTGCGCATCGCGTCGTTGGCCAGCCGCTGCACCCGAAACCCGATGCCCACCATCGCCGTGCGCATGAGCTTGATGGTCTGCGGGTTGCGCGCATTCAGGAACAACATGGCCACCGCATTGCCAGGGCGCAAGCTCTTCTGGCCCATCTTGCGCAGGAGGTTGCGCATGTTCATGGACACTTCGCCGAAGTCGATGTCCACCGGGCAAGACGCGAGGCATTTGTGGCACACCGTGCAGTGGTCGGCCACGTCCTCGAACTCCTGCCAATGCTTCACGGAGATGCCGCGACGCGTTTGTTCTTCGTAGAGAAACGCCTCGATCAGGAGCGAGGTCGCGAGGATCTTGTTGCGCGGGCTGTAGAGCAGGTTCGCCCGCGGCACGTGCGTGGCACACACCGGCTTGCACTTGCCACAGCGCATGCAATCCTTGATGGAGTCGGCGATCGCCCCGATGTCGCTTTGCAGCATGATGAGCGACTCGTGGCCCATGAGTCCGAAGCTCGGCGTGTAGGCGTGGCTCAGGTCGGCGGCCAGCACGTCGTCGCCGAGCCGCGCGAGCGCGTCGCCACGCAGCAACTTGCCCTTGTTAAAGCGGCCATTCGGATCCACGCGTTGCTTGTAAGCCGTGAAATCGGCCGTCTCGGACTCGGTCAGGAACTCGAGCTTGGTGATGCCGATGCCGTGCTCGCCCGAGATCACGCCGCCGAGCTGGCGCGCCAGGGCCATGATGCGCACGACCGCTTCGCGCGCCGTCTGCAGCATCGTGTAGTCGTCGCTGTTGACCGGAATATTGGTGTGCACATTGCCGTCCCCGGCATGCATGTGCAGCGCCACCCAGACGCGCCCTCGCAGCACGCTTGCATGGATCTCCTGGCAGCGCGCAACGACCGGCGCCAAGGCCGCGCCAGAAAAAAGCCCCTGCAGCGGCTTGAGGACTTGGGTCTTCCACGACGCACGCAGGCTGTCGTCTTGGATCAGGGCGAACAGGGTGCGCCCCCCCTCGGGGTGCACCCGGTCCAAGCCGTGCAGCCAACCCGACCACGAGGCCCTCACCTCGCGCAGCAGCGACAGGGCGCGTTGCACACGGTCTTCCAGCAACTCGGCGGTGGGGATTTCGCCGGCGTCGTCGCTCTTGCCGAGCGGCAACGAGCCGTGCGTGAAAAAGCTTTCTAGCGCGTCGAGCAGCTCGAGCTTGTTGCGCAGGCTCAGCTCGATGTTGATGCGCTCGATGCCCTCGGTGTAGTCGCCCATGCGGTCGAGCGGAATGACCACGTCCTCGTTGATCTTGAACGCGTTGGTGTGCTTGCTGATGGCGGCAGTGCGTTTGCGGTCGAGCCAGAACCTTTTGCGCGCGTCCGCGCCCACCGCCACAAAACCTTCGGCGCCGCGCGAATTGGCGATGCGCACCACTTCGCTCGTGGCGCGCGCCACCGTGTCGGCGTCGTCGCCGCAAATGTCGCCGAACAGCACCATCTTGGGCAAGGCCGACGCCGCACCCCCCGCCCCGGCGCGCTTGCTCTTGGTGGCGTAGCCCACCGCCCGCAGGTAGCGATGGTCGAGATGCTCCAGGCCAGCGAGCACCGCAGCGCCGCTGCGCGCCTGCGCAAACAGGTAGTCCCTGATCTCGACGATGCTCGGCACCGCATCGCGCGCCTGGCCAAAGAACTCGAGGCAGACGGTTCGGGTGTGCGCCGGCATCGGGTGGACGATCCAGCGGGCGCTGGTGATGAGTCCGTCGCAGCCTTCCTTCTGCACGCCCGGCAGTCCGGCGAGAAACTTGTCGGTCACGTCCTTGCCCAGACCCTCCTTGCGAAACGCGGCACCTGGAATATCGAGCCGCTCCGTGCGCACCGGCGTCTTGCCGTCGGCCTCGAACCACCGCAACTCGAAGCTCGCCTCTGGCACGTCGTGGATCTTGCCGAGGTTGTGCTCGAGGCGCACCACCTCCAGCCACTGCGCGTCGGGCGTGACCATGCGCCAGGACACCAGGTTGTCGAGCGCAGTGCCCCAGAGCACCGCCTTCTTGCCGCCGGCGTTCATGGCGATGTTGCCGCCGATGCACGAAGCCTCGGCCGAGGTGGGGTCGACCGCGAAGACGTAGCCGGCGCGCTCGGCCGCGTCGGCAACGCGCTGCGTCACCACGCCGGCTTCGGACCAGACCGTGGGAACCGCTGCAGCGACCCCGGGCAGCGCGATCAGCTCGACCTCGCTCATCGCTTCGAGTTTCTCGGTGTTGATGACGGCGCTTTTCCAGGTCAGCGGGATGGCACCGCCCGTGTAGCCGGTGCCGCCCCCTCGCGGAACGATGGTCAGGCCCAACTCGATGCAGCCCTTCACCATCGCGGCGGTCTCCGCCTCGGTGTCGGGCGTCAGCACGACGAAGGGGTATTCGATGCGCCAGTCGGTCGCATCGGTCACATGCGAAACGCGCGAGAGCGCATCGAAGAGGATGTTGTCCTTGCGGGTGTGGCGCGCGAGTCGCCTTTGCGTGCGCCCACGCAGATCGGCCACGATGTCGAAACTCTTCGCAAAGCGCTCCACCGCGGCACGCGCGGCCTGCAACAGCTCGACCACCAAGCCATCGCGCACGCGCGCTTGGGG
>JANONH010000422.1:0-2279 GCA_031420735.1 Methylibium sp. | reverse complement strand
GCCCCGGGGCCGCCGCAGCGCGCCGAACGGTGCCGTGGCTCAGTTGTCGAACAATCCCGCCGTGGTCGGGCCTGCGGGCGGCTCGGCCACGCGCGGCGAGGCCTTGCCTGCTTCGCCTGGGCGCACCAGCGAGCCCGCTCGCACGCCCAGCAGGCGCAGGCGCCGCTCGAGCGGCACGCGCTTGAGGCATTCGCCGGCGGCGCGTCGGATGATCTGCGCATCCGCCGTGGCTTCGCTCAGGGTCACGTCGCGCGTCACCGTCTTGAAATCGTCGAAGCGTAGCTTGAGTCCGATGGTGCGGCTGGCGTAGCCTTGGCGTCGCAGGTCGGCCGCCAGTTGCTCGCACAGGCGCGTGAAAATCTCGCCCAGCGCCTCGCGGTCGGACCTGGCATGCAAGTCGCGCTCGAAGGTGGTTTCCCGGCTCAGGCTCTTGGGCTCGCTGTACGTCACCACCGGGCGCTCGTCGCGGCCGTGGGCGGCGGCATGCAACCAGGCGCCCTGGCTGTGGCCGAATTGCGCCACCAGCCAGTCGCAGTCGGCGGCGGCCAGCTCGCCGATGGTGCGGATGCCGAGCGTTTCGAGTTTCTGCGAGGCCTTGGGCCCGATGCCGTTGATGCGGCGCGCCGGCAACGGCCAAAGACGCGGCGCGATGTCGGCTTCGCGCAGCAGGGTGATGCCGCCCGGCTTGTCGAGGTCGGAGGCCAGCTTGGCGAGCAGCTTGTTGGGCGTCACGCCGATGGAGCAGCTGAGCCCCGTGCGCTCGAGCACGCGCGCCTTGATGGCGCGCGCCGCCGCAGCGCCATGGTCGGCCTGCACTCCCGGAAAGTCCGATAGGTCGATGTAGATCTCGTCGATGCCGCGGTCTTCGATCAGTGGCGGCTCGCTGCCCACCACCTCGGCGACAGCCGCCTTGAAGGCGCGCGAGTAGCTGCGGTAGCGCTCGAAATCCACCGGCAGCAGCACGGCGTCGGGGGCGAGCAAGGCCGCTTTCATGAGGCCCATGCCGGAGTGCACACCGTAGGCGCGCGCCGCGTAGGTTGCCGTGGTGGCGACGCCGCGGCCCGTGTAATGGCGCAGGGTGGTGAACTGCAGGCTGCCGTCGGCCCGCGCTTCGGGTGGCTGGCGCCGGCCACCGCCGATGACGACCGCTAACCCGGCCAGCTGTGGGTAGCGCAGCAATTCGACCGACGCGAAGAAGGCGTCCATGTCGAGGTGGGCGACGTGGCGCGTCATGGCGGGTGATCGACCGCGTCGGGCCGGGGCGGCAAGCCGTGCAGGCTCTTTGCCGTGGGCGCTGGGGTCGAACTGCGGGTCGACCTGCGGGTCGACCTGCGGCGGCTCAGGGTCGATGCCCGAGGCCGCCACTTGCCTTTGACACCCATGAGAAACAAAACGCTTTGAAGGCCGGTTTCGTCGCGAACGCCGGGCGCCAACAGGGCCTGGGACGCTCTCAGCCGCCGAGTGCGCGAGCCATGGCGTAGAGCCGGCCGCTGCGGTTGCCACTGCGACAGAAGGCCAGCACCGGCTTGGGCAGGCGCGTCATCAGATCGGCCATGGTGCGGGCTTCTTCGGGTGTTTGCAGACCGGGCGCCACGGGCAGGTAGGCGTACTCGAGGCCGGCCGCGCGCGCGGCCGCCTCGATGTCGGCGCTGGTGGGTTGGTCGGGCCCGGCTTCGAAGTCGGGCCGGTTGTTGATCACGCTGCGAAAGCCGGCAGCGGCGGCCAGCGCCATTTCGGCCGGCCCGAGTTGCGGCGCGAGCGAGATGTCTTCGTTGAGCCGTTGCGCGGGCAGTTCCATGACAGATCCTTGCGGGTGAGGGGCGGCGTCTGGGGGCACACGCGTGCCCGAGCTTAGCCCGAGCTTACTTTGCGAGAGCGTTCTTTACCGCCGCCGACACCAGGCTCATGTCGGCCTTGCCGGCCAGGCGCTGCTTGGCCGCCCCCATGACCTTGCCCATGTCGCCGGGGCCGACTGCGCCGAGCTCGTTAACGAGCCGGGCCACTTCGGCAGCCACTTCGGGGGCGCTCATGCGTGCCGGCAGGTAGGCCTCGAGCACCTGCAGTTCGGCGCTTTCCTTGTCGACCAGGTCGGTTCGACCGGCCGCGCCGAACTGGCTGATGGATTCCTTGCGCTGCTTGATGAGCTTGTCGACCAGGGCGACGACCATGGGGTCGTCGAGTTCGATGCGCTCGTCGACCTCTTTTTGCTTGCAGGCGGCGAGCAGCAGTCGGATCGTGCCCAGGCGTGCCGAGTCGCGCGCGCGCATGGCGGACTTCAT
>JANONH010000421.1:0-7153 GCA_031420735.1 Methylibium sp. | reverse complement strand
TGCGCCTCAGGTTCGCACTGGGGTCGCCTCGGACCTCGACGGTGCCGCTTTGAGCCGCGCAGTCGCGCAAATCGACGCCACTCGGCTCAACTCAAGCAAGTCCGTGCGCTCGGCAGATTTCTGCCGCCCAGGCTCCTAGCGGGTCAGGGCTTTCAGGGCCTGCTTGATGCCGTCGCTCACGCCGACGTCGGGCGCCAGCGGCTTGACCGCCGCCTGCGCTTCGCGCTCGCTGTAGCCAAGCGCCACGAGCGCCTGCAGCACGTCGGAGTGGTGGCGGTTGGCGCTCGCTGCGCCGCCCGCTGGCGCGAGATCGGCACCGAGCTTGCCCTTGAGCTCGAGCAACAGCCGCTCGGCCGTCTTCGTGCCGATGCCTGGCACCTTGACCAGCCGCGAAGCGTCTTGCGCCGTGATGGCCTGTGCCAGCTCGGCCACGCTCAGGCCCGAGAGGACCGAGAGCGCCGTGCGCGGGCCGACACCGGAAATCTTGATGAGGTGGCGAAAGGCTTTTCGCTCGGCCGCGGTGAGAAAGCCAAACAAGACCTGAGCGTCCTCGCGCACCACGAAATGGGTGAGCAAGGTGACGCTTTCGCCGAGCGCGGGCAAGTTGAAGAAGCTGCTCATCGGCACATCGACTTCATAGCCGATGCCGGCGACTTCGAGCAGGACCTGGGGCGCCGACTTGTCGGCGAGCCGGCCCGTCAATCGACCGATCACTGGCGCCGGAACAAACCGAGCCGCTGCGCTTCGAGCGCCACTTCGGCCCTCGAACTCACGTTGAGCTTGCGGTAGATCTGCTTGACGTAGTCGGCGATGGTGTGGCGCGACAGGTTGAGTTGCACGCCGATCTCGGGCAAGGTGTAGCCCTTGGCAACGCGCAGCAACACCTCGTTCTCGCGGTCGGTGAGGGTCACGCCGGGCATCAAGGGCTGGGCTTCGCGCACTTGGCTCTTGGCCTGCGCGGCGAAATACTGAATCACGCGCCGCGCGATCGAAGGCGACAAGGGCGGCTCGCCCTGGCTGATGCGCTTGAGTTGCTCGGCAAGCTGCTCGCGCGATTGCTCCTTGAGCAAGTAACCGAAGGCGCCGGCCTGCAGGGCCGGGAACAGGTGGTCGTCGTCGTCGTGGATCGTCACCACGACCGACTGCGCCTCGGGCTGGGCCTCGCGCAGGGCGGCGACCACGTCCACGCCCGAACCGTCGGGAAGGCCCAGGTCGACCAAAGCAAGGTCGAAGCGCTGCGCGCCGATGTGTGCGCGGGCGTCGTGAACGCGCGCGGCCTCGGTGATCTGTGCCTGCGGGAACACCTGCAGGGCGAGCGCCTTGAGCCAGGCGCGAATCTCCGGCAGGTCTTCGAGCAACAGGATTCGGGTCAGCGAGGTCATGAATTCATGGTAGCAGCCTGCGCGTCGCCGTCCACGGCCGCCGGCCACAAAACGTGCATTTCGCTACAGGGGCAGCGTGAGGCGTATCACGGTTCCATATCCCGGACCCGACTCCACAAGGCACTGGCCCTGCATCTGCTTGGCACGGTGCTTCATGCTGGCCATGCCGTGGCCGCGGTCGAGCTTGCCGTCGAGTTCGAGCGGGATGCCGCGGCCGTTGTCGCGGATCACCAGCCGGAAGTCGTCGCCGACGGTGCAACTGATGACCGCGCGCGAAGCGCCGCTGTGCTTGATGAGGTTGCTGGTCGCTTCGCGCAGCACGCGCGTGGTCTGGACGTAAGAGCGCGCCGCCAGCGTGCGCAGTTCCTGCGGCTCGGCGCTGGACCACTCGATCTCGATGCCGGCGTCGCCCAGGCGCGACACCGTCTCGGCCCGCCAGTCGGCCAAGGCATCGGCCAGTTGCACCGGCTTGCCGGCGATGCCACGCACCGACAGTCGCATCTCCTCGAGCGCTTCGCGCGCGAGCGTGGAAATGCGCTCGTTGTCGCTCGTGTGCACGATGGTCAGCAGCTTGGCGCCGAGGTCGTCGTGCAAGTCCGCGGCGATGCGCTTTCGCTCCTTCTCGGCCACCTGCTCGACGCGCACTTCGGCCAAGTGGGCGAAGTTTCGCTCGATGTCCGCCGAGATCTGCTGCACGCGCTGCTCGAGCTGGTGCCGCGCGTCTTCGACGCTGGCCAGCGTGTGCGCGAAGGTCTGCACCAGGCGCAAGGCCAGCGCAAAAAAGAGCAGCGGAATCGCCAGATGGGTGAGCTGGATTTGGGGCAACTGAAGCAAGCCATCCTGCACCGCCATTTCGCTGCCGACCGCCAGGCCCAGGAAGGCGAGCAAGGAGCCCATCAGCCAGAACTCCGCGCGGCGCGTGCGCCAGGCATGCGCGAGAAAAAATCCGACCGCAGCGAACACCTCGATGGCGAGCACCGTGTAGACGGCACTGGCAGCCATGAACAGGCGCCCGGGCCCGGCTGCCAGCAAGCCGATCGGCACGATCAGGCATTGACTCCAGAGCAGGACTTCGAGGCGGCGTTTGTGCACACCGCAGTAGCGCAGCAGGAACAGCACGCCACACACGGCCAGCGGCACGCCCAGGCTGCAGGTCAGCAGTTCGAGCCTCGCGCCGTCCAGCGCGAGGCTGCGCCACCAGATGCGCGCACTGAGCACGGCCCAACCGATCGTCACCAAGGCGAAGTACACGAGGTAGGGCAGGCGCCTGACCCAGGCCAATGCAATCAGGATCACGCCGATCATCACCAGCATGGCCGCGACGATCTGCGTCAGCGTGACGCTCCAGAACAGTTGGCTCTCGTGGCGCTCCACCAGCGCGGCATAGGCGCCCACGGTGACCGCGGAGAGCCCCCCGGCCCGCTCGCGCGCCGCCACGCGCGAGAGCGGTTGCCCCACGACCTGGATGTCGAGCCGGTTGTCGCGCGGGCGCAGCAGGGCGCTGGGCAGGCTCACGAGTCGAGAGTGGAAACAGCTGCGCGTGAAGGGCTTGTCGAGCGTGCCGGCGCGGTGCACCAGCACGCCATTGAGGTAGACCTCGAGGTTGCTGCAGGCGCGCGCGATGTGCGCGCCAAACAGCGTACCGGGCGCCGCCGCCGGCGCGTCGAAGGCGAGCCGGTACCAGCGTGCCGGCTGCGCCAAGGCATCGATCGAGCCGGACCATTCGTCGGGCAAGCCGACCGGCGTCATGCGCTCGGGCTCGGGCGGGGTGTCGGTGGGCGCCGCGAGCGTGACGGCAAGCGCGACATCGAGCGTGATCGGCGCCGGCTGCTGGCACACCGCAGCACCCGCCCAGCTCAAGGTCAGGCCCGCAAAGAGGCGCAGCAACAAAGTCTTGAGCAAGGGCATGACGCGGGATTGTGCAGGACCGCCGAGCCAGCGCAGCGCGACAATGGCGCCCCTGAGGAGCCGCCCTTGATCCTTCGCCATGCCTTCATACCGCTCGACAACACCCGCTTGGCGCGCCTGTGCGGCACGCTCGACGCGAACCTGCGTCGCCTCGAAGAGTCGTTCGACGTAAAGATCACGCGGCGCGGCGAATCGTTTCGCATCGAGGGCGCCAAGGCGCAGGCCGAGCGCGCCACCGCGCTGCTGCAGACCCTGTACGACCGCGCCAAGCGGCCGATCGAAGCCGAGGCGCTGCAACTCGCGCTCGTCGAAGCGGGAGCGGGGCAGCCGGCGGGCAGCCGCTCGCCCGGCCCGCGCACGGCCGGCGGCACGCACGCGCCTGCGGACGGTGCCGGTGCCGGTGCCGACGCCATCGTGCTGCGCACGCGCCGCGCCGACCTCGCCGGCCGCACGCCCAACCAGACGGCCTATCTGCGCAACATCCTGGCCCACGACGTGACCTTCGGCATCGGCCCGGCCGGCACCGGCAAGACCTTTCTGGCGGTGGCCTGCGCGATCGACGCGCTCGAACGCAGCGCCGTGCAGCGCATCGTCCTCACGCGCCCTGCGGTCGAGGCGGGCGAGCGTCTGGGCTTCCTGCCCGGCGACCTGGCGCAGAAGGTCGACCCTTACCTGCGCCCGCTGTACGACGCGCTCTACGAGCTGATGGGGCTCGAGCGCGTGACCAAGGCGTTCGAGAAGGGCACGATCGAGATTGCGCCGCTCGCCTTCATGCGCGGGCGCACCCTCAACCACGCCTTCGTGATCCTCGACGAAGCACAGAACACGACGCCCGAGCAGATGAAGATGTTCCTCACGCGCATCGGCTTCGGCGCCAAGGCCGTCGTCACCGGCGACGTGAGCCAGGTCGACCTGCCCAAGGGGTCGCTGAGCGGCCTGGTGGAAGCCGAGCGCGTGCTGCGTCGCGTCGATGGCATCGCGATGACGCGTTTCACCTCGGCCGACGTGGTGCGCCACCCGCTGGTGGCGCGCAACGTCGACGCCTACGAAGCGTCTGCCGCGCGCGACGCCTGAGAGGGTGTGAACCAATCCGCCGCATGCGCCCCGCACTGGCTCTGTCTTTGCAGTTTGCCGACGCCCGCCACCGCACGGTGCTGGCGCGCCACAAGGTCGCGCGCTGGATCCGCGCCGCGCTCGACGTGCCGGCCGAGATCGCGGTGCGCATCGTCGGCGAAGACGAAGGCCGCCGGCTCAACCGCGAGTTTCGCGGCAAAGACTACGCGACCAATGTCCTGACCTTCGACTACGCGCGCGCGCCACGGGTTTTGGCCGACCTCGTACTGTGCGCCCCGGTGGTGGAGCGCGAGGCCGCCGAACAGGGCCTGGCCCTCGAGGCGCATTACGCGCACCTGGTGGTGCATGGCAGCCTGCATGCGCAGGGCCTGGACCACGAGAACGAGGAAGAGGCGCTGGCCATGGAAGCCCGCGAGGGCGAAGTGCTGTGCGCGCTTGGCTACGCCGATCCCAGGCAGCCTGCAGCGGCGGGCTGAGCGAGCGCCGCTCGGCACGCCGGGCGCAAACGTCGCGCGCTTGCAAGCCGCGCGCACCCTTCAGGCCTTGAGGATGGCCAAGCCCTTGAGGTATTCGCCTTCGGGGAACTCGAGGGTCGTCGGGTGGTCGGGCCCCGCTTCCAGGCGCTGCAGCAAATAGCCGTTGACGCCCGCGTCGATGGCCGCGCCGGCCACGATCTTGTGGAACAGCTCGGCCGAGATGCCGCCGGAGCATGAGAAGGTGAGTAGCAGCCCGCCGGGCTCCAGCAGCCCGAGCGCCAGGCGGTTGACGTCTTTGTAGGCGCGTGCGGCGCGCTCGGCCTGCGCCGCATTGGCGGCAAACTTGGGCGGGTCGAGCACGATGGCGTCGAAGCGCCGGCCCTGGGCGACAAAGTGGCGCAGCGTGGCGTTCACATCGGCATCGAGGGCCTCGTGACGCGCGGCGTCGAAGCCGTTGTCGGCGACGTGCGCGACCGCCCTGGCCAGGGCCGGCGCCGACGAATCGACGCTCAGCACCTGCTCGGCGCCGCCGGCAAGCGCGGCGAGCGAAAACCCACCGGTGTAGCTGTAGCCGTTGAACACGCGCCGACAGCCGAACTGGCGCACCCACTGCGCGAAGAGTCGGCGGTTTTCGCGCTGGTCGAGGTAGTAGCCGGTCTTGTGGCCCTGGGCGACGTCGAGCGTGAGCCGCCAAGCCTGTTCGCGGATGGCGAGCGAGGTTTCCTGCGCCGCGCCCGGCGCGTTGCGCAACCAAGCGCTCACGGGCGTCAAACCTTCTTGTTCGCGCACGCTCGCGTCGGAGCGCTCGTAGAGCCCGGTGCAAGCACTGGCCGCCATCAGCGCGTCGGCGATCACCGGTTTCCAGCGCTCGACCCCGGCCGAGAGGAACTGCGCGCAGAGCGTGTCGCCGTAGCGGTCGACCACGAGACCGGGCAGGCCATCGGCCTCACCGTGCACGAGCCGCATGGCGTCGCTCGCAATGGCCAGGCGGCGGCGCATCGCGATGGCCCGCACGATGCGGCGCTCGAAGAAGGCCGCGTCGATGCGCTCGGCCTGCTCGAAACTCCATGCGCGCAGCCGAATTTGCGAGACCGGGCTGTAGGCGCCCCAGGCCAGGAACTCGCCCTCGTGCGACTCGATGCGCACGGTCTCACCCGGGTCGGCCGAGCCTTTGGCGACACTGCCCGCAAAGACCCAGGGGTGGCGCCTCTGCAGCGACCTTTCCTTGCCGGGGCGCAGCCTGATGGACTTCATGGCCGGCATTGTCGCTGCGCGTCCTGCGCGCGCCGCCGTGCCGGCCGCTCTACAGGGTCCGAGCGTCGGCGCGGCCGGCCTGGCCTCACGAACGCAAGCCGCGCGGCCCAGCCGTGCCGGCATGACTTGTCTTGCCAGCAGTGCCCGGCATGACGTCTCGCGCAAGAGCCCAAAGCGCGCGGTTTAGCCCGCGCTCAGCGCGACTTCTTCGCGCGCGGGTGCGCTGCATCGTAGACCTTGGCGAGGTGCTGGAAGTCGAGCTTGGTGTAGACCTGGGTGGTGGTGATGCTGGCGTGACCGAGCAGTTCCTGGACCGCACGCAGATCGCCGCTGGACTGCAGCAGGTGCGAAGCGAAACTGTGGCGCAGCATGTGCGGCGAGACGTGAGTGGGCAAGCCGGCCGCGAGCGCACGGTCCTTCAGGCGCGTGCGCACCTGAGAGGCGCTCAGGCGCTCGCCGTGGCGGCTCACGAAGAGCGCCGCCTCGCCGGGGCCGGCCAAGCGCTCGCGCAATGCCAGCCAGCGCTCCAGGGCCACCGACGCCGGGCCACCCAGCGGCACGCTGCGCCGCTTGCTGCCCTTGCCGAGCACGTGCGCCTCGCGGCCGGGCCGGTCGATCCAGCCGCGCGCCCGGTCGCCGGGCACGAGGTCCAGGCCCACCAGTTCGGCCACGCGCAGGCCCAGGCCGTAGAGCAGCTCGACCATGCAGTGGTCGCGGGCCTCGAGCGGCGCGTCCTGCGCCTCGCCGTGGTGTTCGGCGAGTGCGACCGCATGGTCCACCGACAGCGCCTTGGGCAAGGGCCGCGGCGCACGCGGCGCGCGCACGCCTTCGGCCGGGTTGGCCGCCACGGCCCCTTCGCGGCCGAGCCAGCGATAGCGCCCGCGCCATGCGCTCAGCACGCTGGCGATGCTGCGAGGCGCCAGCCCGCTGGCGTGCAATTGCGCCGCCCAGCGGCGGATGTGGTGCGGCTCGGTGGCAGCGAGCGCGACGCCGCCCTGCGCGGCCATGTCGCGCAGGGCCTCGAGCGCATTGCCGTAGCTCAGCAGCGTGGCCGGCGCG
>JANONH010000420.1:0-2380 GCA_031420735.1 Methylibium sp. | reverse complement strand
CAGGCCAGCGAGTTCGGCGTGATGGCGGTTGGTGCCAGCCAGCTCATTACCGACTTCGTGGAAAAGTCGGCCGAGCCGCCGGAGATGGTCGACCGTCCGGGCATGTCGCTGGCAAGCATGGGCATCTACATCTTCAACCGCGGCTATCTCAGTGCCATGCTCGCACGCGACGCCGCCGACCCGCACTCGAGCCACGACTTCGGCAAGGACATCATCCCGCGTGTGGTCGCCGAGGGCAATGCGTGCGCGCATTCCTTCGACCGTAGCTGCGTCTCGCGCCTCGAGAACGACGAAGCCTATTGGCGCGACGTCGGCACCATCGACGCCTACTGGGACGCCAACATCGACCTCACGGCGACCACGCCGCTGCTCGACCTCTACGACCGCCACTGGCCGATCTGGACCTACCAGCCGCAGTTGCCGCCGGCCAAGTTCGTGCACAACCAGCCCGAGCGGCGCGGCATGGCCATCGAGTCGCTGGTCTCGGGCGGCTGCATCATTTCGGGCGCCGTGTTTCGCTCGGTGTTGTTCTCCAACGTGCGCGTGCATTCCCATGCGCGCGTCGACTGGTCGGTGGTGCTGCCCAGCGTGGTGGTCGGGCAGGGCGCACGCCTGACACGCGCCATCGTCGACCGCAGTTGCACCATTCCCGACGGCCTGGTCGTCGGCGAAGACCCGGCCGAAGATGCCCGGCGCTTCTACCGCAGCGAGCGCGGCATCACGCTGGTGACGAGCCAGATGCTCGCCAGGCTCGCTTGAGCCCGCTGGCGCACGCCGACAGCGCCCCGGTGAAAGTGCTGCAGGTCGCGGCGGAAGCCTGCCCGTGGGTCAAGACCGGCGGCCTGGCCGACGTCGCCGGTGCCCTGCCCGGCGCGCTCACGCGTGCTGGCGCCGAGGTGCGCCTGCTGCTGCCGGGCTGGCCGGCGCTGGTGGCCGCCTTGCTGGAGCCGCGGCTCGTGTGCGCCATCGGCCCGGCGTTTGGCGCGGCGCGCGTGCGCCTGCTGCTCGGCCGCTTGCCGGGCAGCGGCGATGCGGCCTACGTCATCGACGCGCCCCTGCTGTATTGCCGCCGCGGCGGCCCCTACCTCGACGAGCACGGCGCCGACTGGCCGGACAACCTGCAGCGCTTCGCGCTGCTCGGCTGGGTCGGCGCGCAGCTCGCCGGCGGCGCGCTCGACGAACACTGGCAGCCCGACGTGCTGCACGCCCACGACTGGCACGCGGCCCTCGCCTGCGCCTACCTGCATGCGCACCCGGCACGCTGCGCGGCCTCGGTGTTCACGGTGCACAACCTGGCCTTCCAAGGCCTGTTCCCCGAGGCCGATTTCGGCTTGCTCGACTTGCCCGCACGCTACATGGGCGCAAGCGCGCTCGAGTTCCACGGCCAGTTGTCGTTAATGAAAGCCGGCCTGCTCTACGCCGACCGCCTTTGCACCGTGAGCCCGAGCTATGCGCGCGAGATCGCAACCGCGCAGTTCGGCTGCGGCCTGGACGGCGTGCTGCGCCACCGGCAGGGCGCACTCGTCGGCATCTTGAACGGCGTCGACCGCGACGTCTGGAGCCCCGAGCGCGACGCCGCGCTTGCCGCCACCTACAGCGCCGAGCGGCTCGACGGCAAGCGCGCCTGCAAGGCCGCCTTGCAGCGCGAAGTCGGGCTCGCGCCAGAGGCCGGCGCGCCGCTGCTGGCGGTGGTGAGCCGGCTCACCGAACAAAAAGGCCTCGACCTGCTGCTCGGCGCGCTGCCGGCCCTGCTGCAGGGCGGCGCGCAGTTAATGGTGTTGGGCACCGGCGAGGCGGCGCTCGAAGCGGCCTTCGTGCAGGCTGCACGCGAACATCCGCAGCAGGTCGCCGTGCACATCGCCTACGACGAAGCGCTGGCGCATCGCGTCATCGGCGGCGCCGACGCCATCGTCGTGCCCTCGCGCTTCGAGCCCTGCGGCCTGACCCAGCTCTACGGCCTTCGCTACGGCACGCTGCCGCTGGTGCGCCGCGTCGGCGGCCTGGCCGACACGGTGCAGGACGCCGACGCGGCGGGCCTCGCCGACGGCAGCGCCACCGGCTTCGTGTTCGACGCCGCCACGCCGGCCGCGTTGCAAGGAGCGCTCGAGCGGCTGCTCGCGCTCTACCGGCAGCCCGAGCGCTGGCAGGCCGCGATGCGCCGCGCCATGGCCAAAGACTTTTCCTGGGATCACGCAGCGTCGCAGTACATGGCGCTCTATCGCAAAGTGCTGGGCCGCGCTTGAGGTCTCGCTGTCCAATCGCTCCGATGCTGCCAGCAACACACCCGCCCCGCCCTGACCTGCGCCGAGCCGAGCCGCCGCGAGCCGCTCGCCAGTTCGCCTGGCCAAAGGCGCGCTCGCTCGCTCTTGCGCTGCTCGTC
>JANONH010000419.1:0-7673 GCA_031420735.1 Methylibium sp. | reverse complement strand
ATGGTGCTGGGCGAGCCGCAGATCCTCGGCCAGATGAAACAGGCGGTGCGCGAGGCCGACGCCGCGGGCACTCTGGGCAGCACCCTGCACCAGTTGTTCCAGCGCAGTTTCGCGGTGGCCAAGGAGGTGCGCTCGTCGACGGCCATCGGGGCGCACTCGATCAGCATGGCAGCAGCTTGCGTCAAGCTGGCGGCGCAGCTCTTTGAAGACCTGCGCGAGACGCAGGTGCTGTTCGTCGGGGCCGGCGAAATGATCGAGTTGGTGGCGACGCATTTCGCGGCGCGCGGACCGGCCGGCATGGCGGTGGCCAACCGCACGCTCGAGCGCGGCGAGAAGCTGGCCGCGCGCGTCGGCGCCAAGACGATGCGCCTGGCCGACCTGCCCTCGCGACTGCAGGAGTTCGACGTGGTGGTGTCGTGCACCGCAAGCGCGCTGCCGCTCATCGGCCTCGGGGCAGTCGAGCGGGCCCTGAAGGCGCGGCGGCATCGGCCGATGTTCATGGTCGACCTGGCGGTGCCGCGCGACATCGAGCCCGAGGTGGCGCAACTCGAGGACATCTACCTCTACACCGTCGACGATCTCTCGGCCATCGTGCAGAGCGGCGGCGAGAAACGCCAGGCTGCCGTGGCGCAAGCCGAAGCCATCATCGAGACCGGCGTGCAGAGCTTCGTTCACTGGCTCGGCCAGCGCTCGAGCGTGCCGCTGATCCAGGCGCTGCAGGTGCAGATGGACGCCTGGCGCGCCAACGAACTGGCGCGAGCGCACAAGCTCCTGGCCCGCGGCGAGCGCATCGAAGACGTGCTGGAAGCACTCTCGCGCGGCATGACTCAGAAAATGTTGCACGGCACGCTCGCCGAGCTGCACGCCGCCGACCCGCTGCAACGCGAGCAACTCGCCACCACCGTCGCGCGCTTGTTCCTGCGCGGCCCGACGCGCTCAGCCGATCTGCGTGGCCGGGTCGAGGGCGACGACCCCCTTTCCTAGCCCGCGACTCGCGTTCGCGCCGCCTGCCGGGCCGGCGCCCGCCGGTGTGCGCCCCCTTTGTGCCTTCCTCGTGAGCCCGATTCCATGAACCCCGCCCTGCTTCGGCAACTCGAGCGCTACGCGCAGCGCCTGGCCGAACTGGACTCGCTACTCGCGCAGCCGGCGACGCTGCGCGACGCCGCAGCGATGCGCCAACTCGGGCGCGAGCATGCCGAAGTGAGCGGAATCGTCGCGCGCCAGCGCCGCATCGAGCAGCGCAAGAGCGATCTGGCCGCCGCCGAAGAGCTTCTCGCGGAGTCTGCGGGCGACGCGGCAATGGCCGACATGGCCAACGAGGAAATCGGTTCGGCACGCCTGGAACTCGACCGCCTGGGCGCCGAGCTTCAGCGCCTCATGCTGCCGCGCGACGCCGACGATGCGCGCAACGTTTTCCTCGAAATCCGTGCCGGCACCGGCGGCGACGAGTCGGCCCTGTTCGCGGGCGACCTGCTGCGCATGTACCTGCGCTTTGCCGAACGCCAGGGCTGGAAGGTCGAAACCATGAGCGAGAGCGCAAGCGAACTCGGGGGCTACAAAGAAGTGGTGCTGCGCCTCGAAGGCGCGGGCGTCTATGGGCAGTTGAAGTACGAATCGGGCGGCCACCGCGTGCAACGCGTGCCCGCCACCGAGACGCAGGGCCGCATCCACACCAGCGCGTGCACGGTGGCGGTGCTGCCTGAACCCGACGCCACCGAAGAGACCACGCTCAACCCGGCCGAGTTGCGCATTGACACCTACCGCGCCAGCGGGGCCGGCGGCCAGCACGTCAACAAGACCGACTCGGCCGTGCGCGTCACCCACCTGCCCACCGGCTTGGTGGCCGAATGCCAGGACGACCGTTCGCAGCACCGCAACAAGGCCAAAGCGCTGGCGGTGCTCGCCGCGCGCCTGGCCGAGCGCGAACGCAGCCAGCGCCAGGCCAACGAGGCGGCGCTGCGCAAGGGCCTCATCGGCAGCGGCGACCGCAGCGACCGCATCCGCACCTACAACTTTCCCCAGGGCCGGCTGACCGACCACCGCATCAACCTGACGCTCTACCAACTCGACAAACTGCTGGGCGGCGACCTCGAACCCTTGGTGGGCGCACTGGTTGCCGCACGCGAAGCCGAGTTGCTCGCAGAGTTCGAGATCGGCGACCGATGAACGTGGCGGCTGCCCTTCGTGCCGCTCGCGAGCTGGGCGTGGCGCGGCTGGATGCAGAGGCCCTGCTCGCCCACCTGCTCGCACAGGCGCGCACTTGGTTGCTGGCCCACGACGAGGCACCGCTCGGCAGCGAGCAGCAAGCGCGCTATGCCGGCTGGCTGGCGCGGCGGGCAGCGGGCGAGCCCCTGGCCTACCTCACGGGCGAGAAGGAATTCTTCGGGCTGATGTTTGCCGTCTCGAGCGCAGTGCTGGTGCCGCGACCGGACACCGAAACATTGGTCGAGTGGGCGCTCGAGCTGTGGCCCGCGGCGCACGCCGCCACCTTGGCCGATCTGGGCACCGGCAGCGGGGCCATCGCCGTGGCGGTGGCCCGGCATCGCCCGAGCTGGCGCGTCACCGCCGTCGACGCGAGCCAGGCCGCACTGGCCCTGGCGCGCGAGAACGGCGCGCGTCACGGCGTGGCGGTGCAGTGGCTGTGCAGCGACTGGGGCGCCGCACTCACGGAGCGCCGCTTCGATGCGGTCGTGAGCAACCCGCCCTACATCGCGCAGGACGACCCGCACTTGGGAGCCCTGCGTCATGAGCCGCGCGAGGCCCTCGTCGCCGGCCCGCAGGGCCTGGACGCCCTGCGGCATATCGTGCAGCAGGCGCCCCTGCTGCTCGAGCCCAGCGGCTGGCTTTTGCTGGAGCACGGTTTCGAGCAAGCCGGCGCCGTCACTGCGCTGCTGCGCGCGGCAGGATTCTCGAGTGTGTGCACGCGCGCGGACCTCGGCGGGCAGCCGCGCTGCAGCGGCGGCCGAAGGCCCGCCTGAGGGCGCCCCCAGGCCGACGACCGACGTCGTGCGCCCCGGATCGCAGCGCAGGCGTCTGCCGCGAGCGCGCGGCACGCGCTGCGCCGGGCGAGGTTTCGTGAGCAAGCTCACGCCCGTTCGGCGCTTGCCGCAACCCCTTGAATCCGCGTCTGCGCTCGAGGCGCACAGAGCGTAGGATCGCTCTGCGCTTGCCCCAAAGGCCGAGATGTCCCGGCCGCGGGCCGGCGCCGTCGAGGAGCTTGCCATGCCACATGACGCGCTTTTTGCATACCGTTTTCGTCGGCTCGGCGCCGCAGCCGCAGCCTGCATCGGCCGCTTGCCATGCCGCGCGCGCCTCGCCGCACTGGCGACCTTGACGGGCCTGTTGGCGCCCACGGCGGCGACGGCGTTGCCCGATCTCGAGCCCGGTTTGCGGGCGAGTGAGGCATCGTGGCCGCGGTGGCAGGGCCGCATCGGACTCAACCCGAACGCCCGCGGCCCGGGTTTGCTCGCCGATGCGCCCGGCACGCCCAGTCTGAGCCTGTTCGGCGACTATTATTTTGCGCAGCAGGGCGTCACGGCCCCGGGGCGCTATGCCGGTGGCTTTCGGGCCACCGGCGGCCTGATCGTTGGCCCGCGCACCGCCCACGGCTGGGCGCCGCCCGACAAACTGTCCTCCCTGGCGGCCGGCCTGAGCCTCCAGCGCACTGGCCTGGGATTCTGGAATTCCATGCCGAGCCCGGACGGCACCGAGGCGGCAGCCACCTCGCGCACCTATATCGGGGTCGGCTATTCCGGCCTGAAATCGCTCAAGGCCACCGGCGGCGGCTGGGGCTTCAGCGCCGACATCGGCGTAATGGCCTTGCAGCCCCGCTCGGCCGTGCGACTGGGCCAGCAGCATGTGGGCGACATCGTTGGCGACCTGCATTTGAGTCCCCTGCTGCAGTTGGGGGTGTCTTACTCTTTCTGATCGTCGGCGCGCGTGTTTTTCGGCACCGCAAGCCGATGTCGGGCGTTTGCCGTATAACCGCGGCTCATCCCCGACCCCTGTCGGATGTTTGCCGACCCGTCCCAAGTGAGCGCCATGACCGACACCCTCTCCCTCGACGTCCAACAACGCATCGACCAGCTCGTCAAAGGCCATCGGGTCGTGCTGTTCATGAAGGGCAGCTCGCAGTTTCCGATGTGCGGTTTCTCGGGCCGCGCCATCCAGATTCTCAAGTCCTGCGGCGTGGCCGACCTCTCGACCGTCAATGTGCTCGAGGACGACGGCATTCGCCAAGGCATCAAGAATTACGCCAACTGGCCGACCATTCCGCAGCTCTATGTCAACGGCGAATTCGTCGGCGGCTCCGACATCATGATGGAGATGTACGAAGCCGGCGAATTGCAAACGCTGCTGAGCGCCTGAGTGACGCGCCCGCAGCCGCGTTCGGGCGCGGCCCCGGGGAAGCGGGCTCGCGCCATACCGCGATGACCCAGCGTCTCGTCGTCGGCATGACCGGCGCCACCGGCGCGATCTACGGCACCAGGCTGCTGCTTCGTGCGCGCGAGCTTGGCGTGCAAACGCACTTGGTCGTCACGCCGGCTGGCATGCTGAGCGCCCACCATGAACTCGGGCTCGACCGCCATGCGCTCGAAGCGCTGGCCGACCATGCTCATTCGCCGGGCGACATCGGCGCCTGCATCGCCAGCGGCAGCTTTGCCGCCGCGTCCATGGTCGTGGCGCCTTGTTCGATGAGGTCGCTGGCGGCGATCGCCCACGGCCTGAGCGACAACCTGCTCACGCGTGCGGCCGATGTGACCCTTAAGGAGCGCCGCCGCCTGCTGCTGCTGGTGCGCGAGACGCCCTTCAACCTGGCCCATCTGCGCAACATGATCGCCGCAACCGAGATGGGCGCGGTGGTCTTTCCGCCCCTGCCGGCTTTCTATCACCACCCGACCACCATCGACGAATTGGTGAGCGAGACCGTCGAGCGCGCTTTGGGCCTACTCGGACTCGAGGGCGCCGCACCCAAGGCCTGGCTCGGCATGTGAGCGCGGGGCGGTCGAGCGCAGGTCGGTCCAAGAGCTCTCAAGCCGAGTCTTTGTACTCCCAGCGCTTGCGAGCGCTAAAGACCGCGTTCGGGTACTCCGCCCGGCCGCGACTGCCGTTGTAGCGGCCGAGCGCAAAAAACAGGTCGCCGCGCTCGCGGTCGATGTAGTGGCGCAGGATCACGCAACCGAAGCGCAGGTTGGTCTGCAGGTGGAACAAGCGGCTGGCATCGCCGTCGCCGATGCTGCGCGCCCAGAATGGCATGACCTGCATGTAGCCGCGTGCTCCGGCCACCGACACGGCGAACTTGCGAAATCCGCTCTCGACTTCGGCCAAGCCAAGCACCAGCGCCGGGTCCAGGCCGGCGCGCTGGCTCTCATACCAAAGCACCTGAAGGAAATCGAGCCGGGTGGCGTGGTCGGGTGTGCGCCCAGAGAGGCGCTGGCTCATGGCGGCCAGCCAACGCAGGTAGGCGAGCCGCTGTGCGGTGGTGTCGAAGGCGGGCCGCGGCAGGCGGGCGTTGGCCACCGAAGCCGAGAGGGCCGTGCGCACGGCGTCGGCCAGTGGCTCCTCGAGTTGCCCGCCGGCGCGTGCCGCCCTGGGCTCGAGGACCAAAGCCAACGCAAGGCCGGCAAGCACGGCATGGCGACGGCCCGGCGCGTGCATCAGGAGTCGAGCGGCGGCCGTGCGTTGGGCGTCATCGGCCCAGGAGCGAGCACACCCGGCTGACCACCTCGCCCGGCGGCAGTGTGGTCGCCTCGGTGTCCGCGCGCGCCTGCAATTCCACTTGGCCCGCTTTCAAGCCGCGCTCTGACACCACCACGCGCAGCGGAATGCCGATCAGCTCCCAGTCGGCGAACATGGCGCCAGGCCGCTCGCCGCGGTCGTCGAGAATCACGTCCACGCCCAGGGCTTGCAAATTTTCGTGCAGGGCGTCGGCAGCCGCTTTGCATTCGGGCGAGCGGTCGTAGCCGATCGGGCAGACCACCACTTCGAACGGCGCGATGGAGGCAGGCCAGACGATGCCGCGCGCGTCGTGGCGCTGCTCGATGGCCGCGCCGAGAATGCGCGTGATGCCGATGCCGTAGCAGCCCATCTCCATAAGGCGCGGCTTGCCGGTCTCGTCGAGGTAGCTGGCGTTCATGGCGGCGCTGTACTTGGTGCCGAGAAAAAACACGTGGCCGACCTCGATGCCGCGCTCGATGGCGAGCAGGCCTTTGCCGTCGGGCGAGGGGTCGCCGGCCACGGCGTTCCTGATGTCGGCCACGAGCTCGGGCTCGGGCAGGTCGCGGCCCCAGTTGACGCCCGTTAAATGGAAACCGGCGCGGTTGGCACCGCACACGAAGTCGCTCATGTTGGCCACGCTGCGCTCGGCGATCACCTTGATCGGCCGTGCCAGGCCGACCGGCCCGAGGTAGCCCGGCTTGCAAGCGAACTCCGTCTCGATCTCGGCTGCGGTCGCGAAGCGAAACCCGGCTTCGAACCCGGGGAGTTTGCCGACCTTTACCTCGTTGAGCTCGTGGTCGCCGCGCAGCAGCAGCAAGCAGATCGTCGCAGTGCAGACCTCGCCGCGCTCGTCGAGTCGGTCCAATGCGAGCACCAGCGACTTCACGGTGCGCGCGAGCGGCAGGCCGAGCAAGGCGGCCACGTCTTGGCAGGTCGACGCACCCGGCGTTGCGGCCAGGGCCAATGGCTCGAGCGCTGCTTCGCGCCGCGCCACCAGGGCCACGCACTCGGCCAGTTCGATGTTGGCCGCGTAATCGCTGTCGGGGCAGTAGACGAGCGCGTCTTCGCCGGTTTCGGCAATGACCTGGAACTCGTGCGAGCGGTCCCCGCCGATGGCACCGGTGTCGGCCGCGACGGCCCGATAGCGCAGGCCCAGGCGGTCGAAGATGCGGCCGTAGGCGGCGAACATGGCCTCGTAGCTCTTGCCTGCCGCCTCGGCGTCGCGATCGAAGGAGTAGGCGTCCTTCATGGTGAACTCGCGCCCGCGCATGAGGCCGAAACGCGGCCGCCTCTCGTCGCGAAACTTGGTCTGGATGTGATAAAAATTCTTGGGCAACTGCCGATAGCTGCGCAATTCCTGGCGCGCGATGTCGGTCACCACCTCTTCGCTCGTCGGCTGGATGACGAACTCGCGGTCGTGGCGGTCCTTCACGCGCAGCACTTCGGGCCCCATTTTCTCGAAGCGCCCGCTTTCGCGCCACAGTTCGGCGGGCTGCACCACCGGCATCAGCAGTTCAATGGCACCGGCGCGGTTCATTTCGTCGCGCACGATGGCCTCGACCTTGCGAATCGTGCGCAGGCCCATTGGCATGTAGTTGTAGATGCCCGCACCCAGCCGCTTGACGATCCCCGCTCGCAGCATGAGCTTGTGGCTCACGACTTCGGCATCGGCCGGCGCTTCTTTCAAGGTCGAGACGAAGAACTGCGAAGCTTTCATGAGCGCTGGCGGCGGTGGTGATTCGTGTGGTGCGCACGTTCGGGGCCGCCGTTAGAAGCGGGCCCGGCCTCGGGAGACCTAGGGCAGGCGCGGAGTTGCAAGGCCTTGGCCCGGTGCAATAATGAATTCAAGATTGAATTCGAGGTTTTATTATGCTCGACCGTGAAGGCTTCAGGCCCAACGTCGGCATCGTTCTGCTCAACCAGCGGAACCAAGTGTTCTGGGGCAAGCGCATCCG
>JANONH010000418.1:0-1576 GCA_031420735.1 Methylibium sp. | reverse complement strand
TTCGGCCGTGAGCGCCTGCCTGCTCAAGCAGCAAGGCCATGAGGTGGTCGGCCTCTTCATGCGCAACTGGGACGACGAAGACAGCGAACACTGCACTTCGCGGCAAGACTTTCTCGACGCCGCGAGCGTGGCCGACGTGCTTGGCATCGAGATCGAGCATGTCGATTTCTCGGCCGAGTACAAGGACCGCGTGTTCGCCGAATTCCTGCGCGAACACAAAGCCGGCCGCACGCCCAACCCCGACGTGCTGTGCAACGCCGAGATCAAGTTCAAGGCCTTTCTCGACCATGCCCTGCGCCTGGGTGCCGACAAGATTGCCACTGGCCACTACGCGCGGGTGCGCGAGCCAGAGGCGGGCCGCTTCGAGCTGCTGAAGGGCCTGGACACGAGCAAGGACCAGAGTTATTTCCTGCACCGGCTCAACCAGGCACAACTTGCCCGCACGCTGTTTCCGGTGGGCGAGTTGCAGAAGACGGAGGTGCGCCGCATCGCACGCGAGGCCGGCCTGCCGGTGGCCGCCAAGAAAGACTCGACCGGCATCTGCTTCATCGGCGAGCGGCCGTTTCGCGAGTTTCTCGGCCGCTACCTGGCCAACACGCCGGGACCGATGAAAGACGAACGAGGGCGCACGCTCGGCGAGCACGTGGGCCTGTCTTTCTACACGCTGGGCCAGCGCAAGGGCATCGGCATCGGTGGCCTCAAGGACTCGGCCGCCGCCGACGGCGCGCATGCGCCATGGTTCGTGGCGCAGAAGGACGTCGCAAACAACACGCTCGTGGTGGTGCAGGGCCATGCCCACCCGTGGCTGCAGTCGCTGCACCTCGAAGCCGACCAGGCGAGCTGGGTCGCCGGCAGCCCGCCTGCGGGCGGCGCACTGGCGGCCAAGACACGCTACCGCCAGACCGATGCGCCCTGCCGGCTCGCGCAAGCCGAGCCGGGCGCGTTTCGGCTCGACTTCGAACAGCCGCAGTGGGCTGTGACGCCGGGGCAGTCGGCTGTGGTCTACGACGGCGCGGTCTGCCTGGGCGGCGGCGTGATTGGGACCACCCCCGTTGCGGCTTCGCCGCTCCCCCTTTAGGGGGCGCCGCTGGCGGCCCGGCGTAGCCGGTCCGCGGCGGCTGCTTGCTGCAGAGACGCCGCCAGGGCGCTGGCGGCATACGGTTTTTGGCGTTGATACGGATGACAACGGCGGCTTGCAAACAGGCCGATTGCCGAAACTCAAGGTCCGCTTTCTGCGGCGAGCGCGCTTGGCACGAGGACGGCGCGGCGCCCGCGCTCATGCCGGGGTACCAGAAATCGCTCGGTCGCCACGCCGTCCTCGTGCCCGGTGAGACGGTGTTTGTTGCCTACGCCGAAGAAGAAACAACCGCCACCGGCAAGGCTTTGGTCGGGCCGCGGGCACAGCGCATTGGCGCAGCCGAGCACCGCAGACTCTGGGTCGGCGTGCGTACCCGCGCGCTTCGTAAACTAATCCGCCGCGTCTGTCTGAACGAAACGAACGCAGTGAGTGCAGTGAGTTATGCGGCGCGACCCAGAGTCGGAGGAGCGCAGGGGACCCTGAGCTTCGCGAAGGGCA
>JANONH010000417.1:0-6447 GCA_031420735.1 Methylibium sp. | reverse complement strand
CGCTACCTGCAGTACCCCCACGACGTCGGGCAGGTCGTCTACAGCGCAGCGGTAGCCGGCGCCATCATTCTGGCCTTCGTCTTGTTGCTGGCGAGAACGGCCGCATCCTTGCGGCCGTTCTCGCTCGGCCTACTGGGCCTCGTGCTCGTGCTGGGTTTTTTCGGCGTCGCGGTGGATCTGTTGCACGTGATGGCCTCCAACGTGGGCATCCGAGGCCTGGGCCTGCTGGAGGACGGCGGCGAGATGTTCGTCATGAGTGCGATGGTCGCCTACGTACTGCGGCATGCTTTGGCTGTGGGCCGGTCATGACCGAGAGCGCGTAGCGACAGCCACGAGTCGGCGCTCGCTCGGGAACCGAGGCATTCGCTGCGTGCTGGCGCCTACGGCGAAGCCGCACGGATCTTCCACGCCACGCGCGTGCTGCTCGTGGCGACTCCATTTTCCGCCGCGAGCGTGACCGCATAGTCGCCGGCCGTCGTCGGCGTACCGCCGATCACGCCGCTGCCGGCGTCGATGCGCAGGCCGGGCGGCAGGCCGGTGGAACTCCAGGCGAGGCTGCCGCTCGGGGTGCTGGCCGAGAGCGTGAGCGAGACGGCGTTTCCGCTCGGGTGGTTCTGCGGGCCGGGATTCGTGAGCCTCGGGGCGGCACTGCCGTCGATGCGCACGGTCTTCGAGACCGAGGGCACGCCCACGGCGTTGAGGGCGAAGAGCATGTAGTAGCCGGGCAGCACCACGCCGGGGTTCGACGGGATCTCGAGCAGGTGGCGCCCGGCGGTGTTCTTGGTGGAGCGCAGGGGAATGCGCCGTTGATCCGAGTTGACCGCGTGCGTGACGGATGCGAGGCGAATCAACTCGAACGAGGCGGCGCTTTCGTCCGCTTTGATTTCGATGCGGGTGCCGTGCGTGGCGCTGCCGGGTGCCGCGCTCAGCACCGGTCGGGTGGCTGGCGTGCCATTGGCATTCATCAGGTAATACGGCGTGAGGATCTGCAGGTCCGGGTGATTGCCCGCGCAGCCTTCGCCGCACAAACCGCCTCCGCCAGAGAGCACTCGCCCGTCGGGCAGCAGCAAGGCCACGCTGTGGTAATTGCGGCCCACGGCGATCCGCGGCAGGGTGGCGAAGCGCTCGGTGGCCGGGTTCCACAGTTCGGGCGCGAGCACGGAGTTGTCGTCGCTGAAATTGCGGCCGATCGTCTGCCCGCCGATCACGAGCACCCGCCCACCGGGCAAAACGACGGCGCTGCTGAATATGCGTGCATAAGCCATTGAGCCCACGCGCCGCGCCGAGGCCTCGGTGTCGATGTCGACGACATAGGCCGACGCGCTGGCGGGGAGGTCGTTGTAGGCCGTCGATCCGCCGAGCGTAAGCAACTTGCCGATGTCGTAGAGAACCGCGTTGCCGCTTTGCGCGTACACGTCGTCGGCCCGGTTGCCGGCGGGCGAGATGCTGCCGTCGCCGCGCGTATCGATCCAGTTCATGGCAGCACTCGGGCCAGCTTGCAGCACCCGGCCGTTCGCAGCGGCGAACAACCACATGTGGTTGTCGGCGCGATAGATGCCGCCCGGGTCGGGGCCGAGCGCGGGGTCGACCGGCACGCCAGTGAGTCGGCTCCAGCCGGAGTCGGCTTGCCACACCTCGCCGTACTTGTTTCCTTGACCGCCGCTCCACGAACCGCCGAAGGTGAACACCCGGCCGTCTTCCAGCAGGGTGTTGGCCTGGTAGCCGCGAGGGATGTTCATCGTGGCCGCCGAGCGCCATTGGCCGCGGGCGGGGTCGTAGAGACTGGTGCGCGAACTGTCGTCGCCGCCACTCACGAGCAGCGTGCCGTCGGCGAGCATCGAGGTGCCGCTGCAAAACATGCTGTGCCCGCTTTCGGTGACCAGACGCTCGGGGGCGGCGCCGGAGACGGGGTCGAACTCGATGGTGAAGGTCTGCCCGGTGCCGCCGAAACTGAAGCGGTCGTTGGCCGACCACAGCAGCACTTTGCCGTTGGGCAGATTGGCCGCCGACGCCGGCACCAGTGAAAGCGCGATCAGGCCCGACCAGCGACTTGCAGAGGGGTCTGCAATCGGCTCTAGTGGTGGTGGCGGTGGTGGTGGTGGTGGCGGTGGCGGTGGCGGGACTGGCGCCGGTCCGGGTGCGGGTGCCGATGCCGGCGGCGCTGGCGCCGCAGCCGGCCCAGCGGCGGGGTCGCCTGCATTGGCGCCGCCACCTCCACCGCCACAGCCCGCCAGCAGCAAGGCGAAAGCCAGTGCGATGCGCGTGCGACGCGGGTCGCGTTCGGGCGCCGAAATGACTTGCGCGGGTCGCGTGAACTGATTGCTGCTTGTCTGCCCTGCTGCCATGAACACCTTTTCTGCTGTTGGGACCTGTGGACCGCCAATCTCAGGATTAAGCAAAGCGGGACGGCGACCAGCCCTCAATGCAAGGAGTGTGTCGGGTACACGGTTTGCGCAACACCACTCGTTTCGGTGAATCCGACCGATTACCAGCACCGCAAGCGCTTTTTTGGCACTCACTGCGATCCGGAGGATGCGGTACTGCAACATTGCTTGAAAATTCGACTGCGGTAACAGAGGGCGCAAAACACGCACTCTGGGCTGGCAACAACGGCCACTCCCGCCGCAGCGACCAAAACAGCCACGACAGCCGTCGCGCGCGGCTCGTGCGCCGTGTCCTGCGGTGGGCTGCGTTCGCCGGGCTCAGTGCGACGAGCTGCCCATCCACGGCGCCACCGCGGCGGCGAGCTGGCGCAGCAGTTCGCTCATCGCCTCGGCCTGCGCCTGTGGCGTGTCGGCCGCTGCGGGCAAGTCGAAGTCAAACTCGGCGCTGCCCAGCGCCTTGGCCTCCCGGCCGCTCGCGGCCAGCCAGATGCGCGCATGCGCCTGCAGGCGTCGCGAGGCGCGCATGAAGTCGAGCGGCTGCAACTCCACCGTGAGCGACAGCGTCGGCAAGCGCTCGCCGCAACTGGCTTCGCAGACTTCGTGGCCTGGCAGTCGGGGCCGCAGAGCGGCGACGAACTCGCGCGTCATGGCCGCTTCGATGCGCTCGGCCCACACCGTGTCGGGCCATTCGCCCAACGTGCTCGCATCGGCGCGAAAACGCACGCGGCGCGATTGCAGGTGCTCTGGGATCGCGAGGCGCCGCACCACGAGCAGCGGCGCCTCGGCTCGCTGCTCGAGCGCGCGTAGCGGCGCGGGCACGGGCGCGGGCGCGGGCTTGCCCGTGCTCGCCGCGACACCAACCGTGGGCGGCAGGGCCAGCAAGGTGCGCGGCGGTGGCGCCGAAGCGCAGGCGCCGAGCAGGGCCAGGCCGAGCAGGCCGAGCAGCGCGCGCAGTCGGGTGGCTTTCATCGGCGTTCGCTGCCGAAGATGACGGCATTGGGCTGCTGCTCGAGAATTTCGGTCCACTCCCGAAAGCTGCGGGCCGCCTGCGAAAGGTCGCGCACCGCGCTGTCGAGGTCGGCGCGAATACCGGCGCCGGGGGCGGTGAGTTCGGCCACGCGTCGCATCGCAAGGCTTGCCGATTCGGCCGCCTCGCGTGCGCTCGCCAACGTGCGCTGCAGCTCGGGTTGGGTGCCAAGCACCACCGTCTGCGTGGCCTCGGAGAGCCGGGTGATGGAGGAGAGCGTCGCTTCGGCATGGCCCTGCACCTTTTGCAGCGCACCGCTCGCCACCGCCAGCGTCGTGCGCGCTTCTGTGGCCGTTTGGCTCAGCTCGCGCGCGGTGGCGCCAAGCGCGTCACGGGTGCTGTCCAGGGTGAGTTGCATGGACTTCAGGGTGTCGCGCAATTCCTGCACGGTCTGGCGCAGCGGCAACTCGGCCACCTGGTCGATCAGCGCACCGAAGCGGTCGGCCAGCGCCGGAATCTCGAGCTCCCTGCCACCCGACACCAGCGTGGCCGGCGAATCCGGCACGAAGTCCAGGTCGATGAACTTCTGGCCGGTGACGAAACTCTGCGCCACCAGCCGCGCGCGCAGGCCGCGCTTGACGAGTTTCGGCAGGTCCGGCAGTGCGCTGGGCGCGCCGTTGTCGAAGCGCACCAGGTCCGGCTGCAGGCGCACCCGCACCGGAATGCGCGCGGCCAGGGTGCGCGCGTCGACCTCGATGCCGATGGCGTCGACCTGGCCGACGTTGACGCCGCGGAAGGTGACCGGTGCGCCGACGTACAGGCCGCTCACGCTGCCTTCGAAGTAAATGACGGCGCGCAACTGGGTTTTAAACAGGTTGCTGCCGCTCAGCCACAGGACGGCCGCGACGATGAGTGCTGCGGCCACCAGCACGAAAGCGCCGACCCACAGGCCCTGGTGCTTCATGGCGCGCCCCCGGCGGCGCCTTGCGTGGGCGGCGGCTCTTCGCGCCGCAGGAAGGCACGCACCGTCGGGTGCTCGGCGTGCTCGCGCAGTTCGCGCGGCTTGCCGTGCGCGATCGGGCGGCGGCTGTCGGCGTCGAGAAAGATGCCGTCGTCGGCGATGGCCAACAGACTGGGCAATTCATGGCTCACCAACACCACGGCCGCGCCAGTGCGCTCGCGCAGGTCGAGCACCAGGTCGTCGAGCCGGCGCGAGCTGATCGGGTCGAGGCCGGCGGAGGGTTCGTCGAGCAGCAGCAAGGGCGGCTCCGCGGCGATGGCGCGGGCCAGGCCGGCGCGCTTTTTCATGCCGCCGGAGAGGTCGGCGGGGTAGTAGTCGGCGAACTGCTCAAGGCCGACCCACGACAACACCTCGCGGGCGCGCTGCTGGCGCGCCTCGGGGGGCGGCGCATCGGCAAGCTGTTCGAGGGGTAGGCAGATGTTTTCCATCAGGGTCATCGAGGACCACAGTGCAGCGCTTTGAAACAGCATGCCCATGCGCGAGCGAAGGCGGGTGCGGGTGGCGTCGTCGCCGGCCCAGTAATCGACGCCGCCGTAAACCACCTGCCCGGCCGCCGGTGCCAGCAAGCCGACCATGTGCTTGAGCAGCGTGCTCTTGCCGCAGCCACTGCCCCCCATGATGGCAAAAATCGTGCCTCGCTCAACGGTGAAGGAGACGTCGCGCTGAATGAGGCGTTGGCCAAAGCGCATCTCCAATCCTTTGACCTCGAGCAGTGGCGCAGTCATGGGGCCCGTGCGGCGCGCCTCAGATGTCGAGCGCGTTCGCGCACAGGGCGAATACCGCGTCGAGCGCGATCACGCCGACGATGCCGGCCACCACCGCCCGCGTGGTCGCCAGGCCCACGCCGGCCGCGCTGCGCTCGGCGTAGAGGCCCTGGTAGCAGCCGGTGAGCGCAATGAGCGCGCCAAACACCAGCGACTTCGACATGCCCAGGCCCAGGTGCGACCACTCCAGCGCGGCCAGCGTGCGCTCCACATAGGCCGCCGGCGGCAAATCCAGCATGCCCGAAGCCACCAGCAAACCGCCGACGAGCCCCATGGCGCAGGCATAAACATAGAGCAGCGGCATCATGATCACCAGCGCCATCACGCGCGGCAGCACCAGAAACTCGACCGGCTTGATGCCGAGCACCTCGAGCGCGTCGATTTCCTCGTTGGTCTGCATGCTGGCCAGCTCGGCGGCGAAGGCCGCGCCCGTGCGCCCGGCCATCACCACCGCCGTGATCACCGCCGCCATTTCGCGCGTCACCGCGATGCCCACCAGGTCGGCCACGAAGATGCCGGCGCCGAACTTGATGAGCTGCACCGCGCCACCGAAAGCGAGGATGGCCCCCACCAGCAGGTTGACCACCGCCACGATCGGCACCGCCTGCGCGCTGGCCTCCATGCAGGCGCGTGCGAAGTCCTTGCGCCGAAAGCGCCAGGCGCCGGCCGCGGCCAGCAACACGCTGCCGAAGAAGGCGACCGGTCGCGCGAGCGACGCGAAGACGGTTCGCAAGGGCAGGGCGGTCGGGGCGGGCATGGGCACGGCAGGCGGTGTGCGGTCCCTTGGCGGGTGGCCAAAGCAGAGCGCGCGAGCTTACCTGCGCGCCGCCGGCCGTGCATGCCGGGCGCGCCGCCGGACCGGCGTTCGTCGCGCGTCGGCGCAAACCCGACTGCCACGCACTGCGTGGCACACTGCGCGCCCTTTCGCATCGCAAACTTGGGCACGCTCATGTCCGGCCACAGACACTGCGAATCATCCAGCATCAATCAGCCCGAGCCGCGCAGCCACGCGCGGCTCGGGCTGCGCAAGGCGGCGCTGACCCTGTTGCTTGCAGCCGCTGCCGCGGCAAGCCCGGCAAGCCCGGCAAGCCCGGCAAGCCCGGCAAGCCCGGCAGCCCAGGCAAGCCCGGCAGCGGGCGAAATCAACACCCGGCCGGCCGAGTTCCGCCTTGGCGCCGAGCGGGTCGAGTTGCCGGGCGACGAGGGCATGACGCTCGTCGGCACCACCTACCGCATCGGCGTGGCGCCCGGCTTTTCGGTCGGCCCTGCGGCCTACGGCGCCATCGGCGGGCGTCGCGGCGGGCTCTTCAC
>JANONH010000416.1:0-2009 GCA_031420735.1 Methylibium sp. | reverse complement strand
AACGGCCACTGCGGCTGTTTGCCAGCGTCGGCAATTCGCCTGCGTTGCGGTTCGTGCGTGCAAGGCTTTGGTCGGGCCGCGGGCACAGCGCTAAAGGCTTGCCCTTCGCTGCGCTACGGGTCCCCTGTGCTCCTCGACTCTGGGTCGCGCCGCATAACTCACTGCACTCACTGCGTTCGTTTCGTTCAGACAAACGCGGCGGATTGGTTTACGAAGCGTGCGGGTACGCACGCCGACCCAGAGTCTGCGGTGCTCGGCTGCGCCAATGCGCTGTGCCCGCGGCCCGACCAAAACCTTGCCGGTGGCGGTTGTTTCTTTCTGGGCGCGAGAAGAAACACCGTCTCATCGGGTCCGAGGGCGGTGCGGCGACCGCGCGATTTCTGGTACCCCGGCATGAGCGCGGGCGCCGCGCCGTCCTCGGACCAGGCGCAATCGTGCGGAAAGCTGTGCTTTGAATTGCGGCAATGGCCGAGACCGCTCACGCTCGAGTCGGAACTCGCGCCTGAACCCAAACACCGTTCAAGGCTCGATGGCAATCGCCCTGATCGGCTCACCGCCGCCGATGGTGCCGATAAGCGTGGCGCGGCCGGTGGCCAGGTCGATGCCGACCCAGCTCGATTGCGCGGCACCCGCGGCGGTGAGGGCCGCATAGGCGGCGTTGGCGAGGTCGCCGATGTCGAAGGCGGCGCGGTCGAACGCAGGCAGCCCGAGCGAGCCCACGGTGTGCAAGCGCCCGGTGTTTGGTGACTCCGCCGGCTGCACGCCTTCCCGCGTGCCCATCGTCGCAAGCAGGCCCTGGCGTGCGTCGATGGCGAAGTTGGTGGTGAGCTTTTCGTCTTGCTTGTTGTAGGTGTAGCCGGCGGCCACCACCGCAGCGGCGCGGCCGGCGTTCGTGTCGCCCGCGGCATAGGCGAGTGGGCTGTCGATCTGCAGGCCGTCGAGCATGGGGTCGGCGTCCACCATGGCGCCGGTGTCGGGGTGCAGGCGCAGGTTCTGGCCGCTGTCGCTCACCACGCGCACGCGGTCGACGGCGGGGTTGAAGTCCATGCCGAACTCGTTGCCGACGAGCGAGACGGCGTGGGGCGGGCCCACCGGCTTGGCTTCTGCCGTCGCACGGTCGATGCGGTAGAGCTGCCCGCTGCTGCCGAGCGCGAACAACTCGCCGCGCGCCACGCGAAAGTCGATGCCCAGTACCGCCTCGCCCGGGCGCAGGCCAGCCAGCGGCTGCTTGAAGCGCAGCGTCTCGGGGCGCGCGGCGTTGAAGCCGATCAGCTGGTTGCTCTCGGTGACGGCCAGGATGTTCTCCTTGGCCAGCGGCGTCAGCGGCGCCAGCGGGGCTGACGGCGGGACCGCGCTGCAGGCGGCCAGCGTGGCCAGAATGGCGGAGGTGATGAGGCGAAGAGGGTTCATGCAGGGCAAGCTTGAAAACCGCAAAAACCGAAGGGGTGAGAGAGCACAGCCGACAGGCCGTGCCGCTGCGCGGATTGGATGATGGCGCAGCGCGCGCGTGTGCGCACGACCGGTCGGCTCTGCGACGCAGAATAATTTAGGTGCACGCGTGGTCTTTGCCACCATGCGGCCATTGGCCGAGTGCGGCTAAGCCCGGCCAAGTGCTGCCGAGTACTGCCCAGTGCTGCAGAGTGCTGCAGAGTGAGTGCTGCCGGGAAGGCCGAGAGCGGCCGAGAGCGGCAGAGAGCGGCCAGGAACGGCCGAGAGCGGCCAGGCACGGCCAGACGCGGCGGCGAACTTGCAGCTTCTTCCGAGCGAAGCCGGCTTCGCTCGACGTGTGTGGCCTTGCGCGTCGCTCGCGATGCGTGGCCTCGCGCTTTGAGCGCGCAACGCGGCGGCGCCCGCCGCTCGGCTTTGGCGAGCCGTTGCGCCGTCTCGCCGCAGCACAATCCCGCATGTCTTCTGCCCTGTCGATAACCCTGATCATCACTGTCGTGAACAATCTTTACCTGCGCGACGGTGTGCCGATGTGGTTTGTTTTTTGGGGCAGCGCGCGTCAG
>JANONH010000415.1:0-11002 GCA_031420735.1 Methylibium sp. | reverse complement strand
AGGGCAACTGGGACCTGGTGGGCAACAACATCCCGGTGTTCTTCATTCAAGACGCAATGAAGTTTCCCGATCTCGTCCATGCCGTCAAGCCCGAGCCCCACCACGGCATGCCGCAGGCGGCTTCGGCGCACGACACCTTCTGGGACTTCGCGAGCCTCTCGCCCGAAACCGCCCACATGCTGATGTGGGTGATGAGCGACCGCTCCCTGCCGCGCAGCCTCTCGCAGATGCAGGGCTTTGGCGTGCACACCTTCAGGCTGGTAAATGCCGAAGGCAAGTCGGTGTTCGTCAAGTTTCATTGGAACCCGGTGGCCGGCACGCACTCGCTGGTGTGGGACGAGGCGGTCAAGCTCAGCGGCGCCGACCCCGACTTCCACCGCCGCGACCTTTGGGAGTCGATCGAAGGCGGCAATTACCCCGAGTGGGAACTGGGCTTGCAGGTGTTCACCGAGGAGCAGGCCGAGGGTTTTAGCTTCGACGTGCTCGACGCCACCAAGCTGGTGCCCGAGGAACTGGTGCCGCTGCGCGTGGTGGGCCGCATGGTGCTGGACCGCAACCCCGACAACTTCTTTGCCGAGACCGAGCAGGTGGCGTTCGGGACGGCCAACGTGGTGCCCGGCATCGACTTCAGCAACGACCCGCTGCTGCAGGGCCGCCATTTCAGCTACCTCGACACCCAAATGAGCCGCCTGGGTGGCCCGAACTTCCACGAGATCCCGATCAACTCGGCCGTGGCGCAGGTGCACAACAACCAGCGCGACGGCATGCACCGCCAGGCACTGCCGCGTGGGCGCGTTGCCTACGAGCCCAATTCGCTGGCCGGCGGCTGCCCGTTTCAGGCCGGCATAAAGGGCTTTCGCACTTTTCCAGTTCCGCTGGAAGCGCCGGCCGACAAGCTGCGCGGCAAGCCGGAAAAGTTTGCCGACCATTTCACCCAGGCGCGGCTCTTTTATCGCAGCCAGACGCCGGTCGAGCAGAACCACATGGTCGCGGCGTTCCGCTTCGAGTTGACCCGCGTGCAGACCCAGGCGGTGCGCGAGCGCGTGGTCGCCATGCTGTGCAATGTCGACGCCGTGCTCGCCGAGCGCGTGGCAGAAGGCTTGGGCATGGCGGTGCCGCCCGCGCAAACGCGCGTGCTCGAGCAGCCGCAGGCACCGGAGATTGAAATGTCTAAGTTCCTCTCGCTCACGGCGCGACCGGGAAGTGCCGGTGTCAAGGGCCGCAAGGTTGCCTTGATGGTTGCCAAGGGCTGCGACGGCGTCAGCCTGCGCACGCTGCACGCGGCGCTTGCCCAAGCGGGCGCCGTGCCGCGCTTCATCGGCGCACGCCTGGGTCGGGTCATGCCGCAAGAGGGCGATGCCATCGATGTGGAAATCACGCTGGAGACCGCGCCTTCGGTGGTGTGGGACGGCGTGGTGCTGTCGGACGGCGAGGCAGCCCAGGCCGAGCTCGCAACTCTCGGTCAGGCGATCGAGTTCATCAAGGACCAGTACCGCCATTGCAAGACGCTGCTGGTGCTGGGCAGTGGCGCCACCTTGCTTGAGGCGGCGATGGTGCCGAGTGCCTTGCCGGGTGGCAGCGCCGACCCTGGCATCGTGATGGCAGAAGGCGAGGGTGCAGCCGCGAGCGCCGAGCGCTTTATCGCGGCGCTTACGAAGCACCGGCACTTCGACCGCGAGATGGACCCGACGCCGGTATGAGCCAGTCGCGGGCGAGCGCGGCGGCGCGCGAAAGCGCCTCTTCAAACTAAAGGAGCTTCACAATGAAAAAAATCATCTTCGCAGCACTTGGCGGCTATGCCGTGCGCTGGCTAAAAAGGCGGTTCCTCGGTGTTGCGCGCGCGCGGCCGCGTCGTTGATGCCCCAATGCGCGACGCGCGCTGCGCTGAGGCAGGCGGCACTAGGCGCCGCGCTTGAATAGCTGAGCGGGCGGCCGGGCACTGACGCGCGGCATCGGCCGTGCATTGCAGACCAAAGCACAGGCGACGTGCCGTGAAGCGTCGTGCGGTGGGCGCAAGCGCAGCGTGGCTGCCCAAGGCCTGACCGTGAGCCGGCAGTGTTGCGGCAAGGCCGGCGGCCAGCGAAGGATCAACTTGAGAAGCCGGCGCAAGTCGTCGGCAAATGCGCCTGCGCACCAGGCGATGAGCGCCACGAGCACGAACAGCAACAGGCCCGAGCCCTGGGCTGCGCGATCCGCGGGCGTGCCGAGCAAGCTTGCGAGAAAGGACACCAAAACGCCCAGCAGCGCGGCATCGAATGCGACCGAGGCCGCGCGCGGCGTGCCCAGCGGCACCAGGGCATAAAGCAAATCGTTGAATGCGTTCGCGTAGCGCCGCAGGTCCAGCGTGCGCCGCAAACGCGAGGTGCGCGCACGACCCGCTTCGAGCAGCATCCCAAAGCTTTCAGTGAAGCTGCGCCAGCGGCGCGTGAGTGCCGGCGCGCAGACCGCTTGTGCCTTGACCAACGGCGTGTCGACAACCAGCCGCGGCAAGGACTGTGGCCGATGCAAAAGCGAGAGCGAACTCGCCGTTGCCGCCAGCGTTGGTGGCCTGGTGGGGGCAGTGCCCGGCGCGCCGGGCCGGGCAAGGATCACATGCGCGGATTGCGGGGCGTATCGCTCTCCGGTTTGCCGTCGGATTCCTGTTCCTTGTTCGGCTTGATGGCCGGTGAGCCCGCTCCGGGCGCGTGCCGCACCTTCTCTTCCACTTCCGCCAATTTGGTGTCGACTTCCTTGGTGGAGTGTTCGGAATCTTCGATATGCGATGTTTTCTCGGTGGACATGGTGGTCTCCCAAAGTCGGTGAGTGAGGCACGGGCGTACAGGGCAAGGTTTTCATGACACGCTCCGAAGCACTTGCTGCGCACTTCAGGGCAAGCGCCATGCCGTCCTGGCGGCCGAGGCGCGCCGTGCCTCAGGCGGCCTCTTTCACGGCGTCCACGCCCTGCGCCTCGTCGGCTCGCGCGACCACGCCCTGCACCAGCGGCTGGCGCAGCTGGGTCAACTCGCGCAGCGCCTCCGCGGCACTGCCCACCACCTTGGCGGCGCCGACCGCGACGAGCCGTTCGGTGGTCTTTTGCAGGTCGCCCTGGGCGTCCCACAGGCCCACGACGATGGGCAGCTCGGGGAAGCGCGCGCGCATCTTCTTGCACAGGTAGCGCGCGTGGATGAGTGCCGAAGGCGGCGTGGCCGAGATGCAGATGGCGTCGGGTGCGTTTGATGCCACCTGCTCGAGCATCTCGCCCTTGAGGGTGACGGCCAGGGCGGTGGCCTTGAACTCGGCCGAGGGCAGGGCGTGCACCATGAGCTGCGCGGCCAGCTCGTCGGCGTGGTCGGCGGCGGGCAGCACCAGCACGGTCATCTGCAACGCGGTGGCGCTGTCCGCCTGGCCGGCAGTGGCTTCGGTTTGGCCCAGCGCGACGGTGTCGGGCAGTTGGTCGATGAGTTCGCCCACCAGGGTGATGAGTTCGTCGCGCCGCTCGGTCGTGATGGCGCCGCGCTCGTGGTCTTGCTCGATGAAGCGCAGGGCCGGCATGAGCACCGTGTCGCACACTTCGACGAGCGGTCGTGCGGCGAGCGCCTCGTCGATCAAGTCCTCGGCTTCGTCGGTGTCGTTGGCGAGCAGGCGCTGGTAGAAGCGCTCGCTCGGCGCCAGCACCGCCTGGTCGGTGAGCATCACGCCCAGAAAGGAGAGCTGCGGTATGTACTTGCCCATCACGGCCAGGCAGACCGTGAGCGGCGTGGCGAGGAACAGGCCCGCCGTGCCCCACAGCCAAGTCCAGAACACCGCGGCGACGATGAGCGCGAACGACGACACGCCCACGCTCGAGCCGTAGAGCCGCGGCTCGAGCACGTTGTTGCTGATGAGCTCGAGCGTGACGATGAGCCCCGCCACCATGAGCGGTTCGCCCCAGCCGGGAAAGAAGGCGATCGCCAGCGCGATCGGCCCGGCCGCCGCCAGCACAGGGCCGAGGTAAGGAATGAAACGCAACACGAAGGTGAGGGCGCCCCAGAGCATGGCGTCGGGCACCCCGAGCGCGTAGAGGCCGGCGGCCACCAGCGTGCCCTGAATGCCATTGATGAGCGACTGCATCAGCAGGTAGCGGCTCACGCGCTGGGCGGCGTCGTCGAGCGCCGTCACGGTGGTGTGCATCTCGTTGGCACCGAGCAGACGCACCAGGCGGTCGCGCAGGTCTTCGCGCTGGATGAGCATGAAGACGCTGAACACCAGCACGATGGCGGCGGTGGCCACCGGCGCCAGCAGCGGGCCAAGCACCGTGCGCACGACCTGGGCGAAGTTCGGCGGCGGCTGCACGATCTGCACCTTGCTCACGTCGGCCGCTGCGGGCGTGCTGTTGGGCGCGGAGCGCTGCAGCTCGTCGGTGAGTTCCTTGACGGTCTCCACGCCGCGCTCGAGGCCGGTGGTGCCGGCGCCACCGGAGATCGCGCGGATCTTGCCGAGCAGGTTGTCGCGGTAGGAGGGCAGGTCCTCGATGAGACCCATGAACTGGTGCGCCACCACGTAGAGCAGCAAACCGATGAACGAAAAGACCACCAATGCGGTGAGCGTGACGGCGATCTCGCGGTTGGCGCCCCAGCGCTCGACCTGGCCGACCATCGGCGCGAGCAGGAAGGCCATCATGATCGCCAGCGCCACAGGCACCAGCACCTCCCGCGCGAAATACAGAACGGCCACGGCCCCCAGCAGCGCGATCAGCGCCACGCCGGTGTGGGTCGTCATTGGCTTGATCGGCATGCTTGGCCCTTCGTGCGCGCGGGGCGCGCGCACGAAGGAAAGGCAAGCTTCGTGCCGAGCTGCCCAAGAGAGGGCTACAGCCCCTGGCGATGGCGTCAGGGCGTGCAAATTCAGGCCGGCATGCCCCAGCTCGCCCGCATCGCCTCGTGCGAGCGCGACGCCTCCTCCTCGGCGGGCGCGACCGGCAGGCCGGCGCGCAACACACCGGCCGCGGCGACGGCCGCGACTGGCGCGCTGGCCGGGTGCGGCGGGGAGGCGGACAGCTCGGCGTCGAGCGCGCTGGCAACGCGCGCAGCCACGGCGTCCCACGTCGCGCCGGCCAGGGCGGCCTGCATGGCCGCGCTGCGGTCGACTTGCGCGCTGCCTGGCTCGGCAAGCGCGCGCCGGCAGTGCTCGATGAAACCGCCCGCGTCGCGCGCCATCGCCAGCACGTCGCCGTAGTGCGCCAAGTCGTCGCAGGCGCTCGCCACCACTGGCTTTTCGGTCGTCATGAACTGCAGGGCCTTGCCGATGGCTTGTGCGGCGCAAAGGCCCCGATTCGAACCGAGTGAACCGAACGGCCGCAAGGGCATGAGGCAGACATGCCAGGCCGCCACCAGATGCGGCAAAAGCTGGCTGTCTTGCATGCCCAACCAGTGCAGGTTGTCGCGCTGCGGCAGGCAAGCGGCGTCCAGGCCCACCACGGGCCCGGACATCACGATTTGCCAGTCGTCGCGCGCGTCGGCCAGTGCCGCAAGCAAGGCCAGGTCGATGCGCTCGTCGATCGCGCCGCAATAGCCCAGCCGCGGCCCGGCGACGTGCGCCTGCAGGCGCGCCGCGGCCAATGCCGCATGGCCGTCGCGGTCCAGCGCCAGCGGCGAGAGATCGACCGCCTGGAAAGCCGAAGGCAGGCACTGGACGCGGGTGTGCAGGCCGTCGAGTGCCCGCAGGGCGGTGGTGGAGCCGACAAACACTTGGTCGGCGACCGCGAGCAGCGTGGCTTCCCATGCCTGCCATTCGTCTTCTTCGAGCGCGCCGCTTCTCTGCGCGTGAGCCGCCGCTGCGAGCGGGGCTTCGTCCAGGCGGTCGTAGACCACCCGGCGTGCTCGCAGCCCGTCAAGTAGAGGAGCGGCCAGCGGCGTGTACAACCAGGCCACGCAATCGCTTTCTCCTTGCGCGCGCAAGTGCTCGGCCAAGAGCGGGCGCATGGGGCGCGCCGCCTCGAAGCCGAAGCCCGAGCCAGCGCCAGGCGCGTGGACGCGAAGCACCTCCACATTGGGCGCCACCGCCTCCACCTCGAGCCAGGGTCGGCCCGCGGCGGGCACCGACTCTTCCACGAAGAACACGCGGCGATCATGTGCCAGGCGCGACATGAGTTGCTGCGGTCGCTGCCAGCCCTGGTCCCAGCGCAGGTGGGAGAAAACGATGAGAGGCGTCATGCGGGGTCCTTGTCGTGGAAGCGGGGCGGTCGGGCGGTTGGGCGGGCGACAGGTGCGGTGGTCGGCGCATCGATGTGAATGCTTTAGTCGCCGTCGGCGTTGCGGTTGCCGTCAGCCCCAGCGCTTGGTTCGCGGCTGCCGTTGGGCGACTCGTCGCGCGCCCCAGACGCCCGGGCGCGCGACTCGCCGCCGCCCGGGCCGCTGCGTTTGCTTGCAGCGCCGCGGGTCGAGTGGGCAGCGCCTCGGGTGGACGTCGGCGCGGCGTCGTGGTCGGCGCCCCGCGCGTCGGCCTCCTGCGGCAGCAACTGCTCGGCCAGCTCGGCGCGCCGGGCGTTCATCTCGCCGCAAAGGCTTTCCCAGTCGAACCTGAGCTTGCTCAACTGCGGAAACATTTCGCCTTCTTCTTCCTTGATGTGGTGCGTGACGTATTCGCCAAGAACCTTGAAGGTGGCGGCGTACTTCTCGTCTTCGGGCGTCATGCCTCGCAACTGTTCGATCAAGGCCTTGGCGCTCGCGTGCTCGACTTCGGCCTCGGCCACGAGGTCGGCCTTTGCAAGCGCTCCCTTCACCGCGGGGTAAAGCAGTTCTTCCTCGAGCGTGGCGTGCAGGCTGAGTTCAATGCAGGCCTGCTCGACGATCGAGCGGCATTGCTCGCCATCCCGGTCGGGGTCGAGACGGCTGAAATCCCTGAACGCTTTCTTGGCTCGCTTGTGGTCGTCTTTGAGCGTGGCGAGGATTTCATTGCGTGCGCTCGCCGCCGATCTCTTGGCTGCGGGGTGCTTGGCTGCGGGGCGGCTGGTGGCCATCGTCGGTCTCCGTGGTACGACTCGGCGGCGCAAGGTGCGACGCCTGGGTCCGGCGAGGCAAGGCGCGTGCCGATTGCCACTCCCGTGCGGGCGCTGGCTCAAGCACTCGGCACTGATTTGCAGCGGGCAAGCGCTCGGTCGCTCAAGCCGCGGGGCATGGGACTGCGATTTCGAAGGCCGGGCTGGCGAGCGACACCGGCAGCATGCGGCGGCAATTGCGGCAATTTCCGCGCCCGCAGCAGTAATCCGCTCTCGTGGGTGGCCCCGTATTCGTATGCCTTCGTCCAAGGGGAGTGATGAGGCTCGAAAAGTGGTCATGGGCACGCCACATGAAACCAAAGCGCCCGCAACCCAGTAAAGACGCCAATTCGTCCCACAGGCGCCCCTGTATCAAGCCGCCTCAATGTCGATTACCGGCTTGTAAAGAGTGCGCACGACAGTTGTTTCGCGCCACTGGGCACAGGCATTGCAGGCAAGCACGCAAACGCCGCTCGGCGGGCTTGCTGCCCACGAACAAACACCGCCGCGTGCTCCGTTGGGGACGCCCAACGTTCAGCCTTCGAGGATCCAGGAATGACGACGATGTCGGTACGGACCGAGCAGCGGCAACAGCAGGCGCTGTCTCCGCGCCTGCAGCACGCGGTTCGCTTGCTTCAACTCTCTTCTCTCGACTTCGCTCAGGAAGTGCACGACGCACTGGGCAAGAACCCGTTTCTCGAAGCCGACGAAGTCGACGCCGATCCCGCTGCGGGCGCGGGCGTGGGTGGCGAGGTGCTGCCGCTGGCCGCCGGCACGGTGGCCGACACGCCGGCGGCGGACGATCCTTACGCCAGCGGCGCGAGCGACAGCGACCTCGACGGCGAGCGCGACAGTTGGCAAGCCGACAGTTTTGGCTCCCAGCGCCGTAGCGAGGACGGCGAGATGAGCGTCATGGACACCATGGCGGTCGAAACCTCGCTCACCTCCCATTTGCATCAGCAACTCAATGTGCTGTCGCTGCCACTGCGCGACATCGTTTTGGCCAAGGTGGTGGTGGAGTCGCTCGACGACGACGGTTACCTGCGTTGCGGCCTCGAAGAGCTGCTGGCCATTGCCGAGCTCGACCCGACTCCCACCGAGGAAGAAATGCAGATCGCCATCAAGCGGGTGCAGGCGCTCGACCCGGCCGGCGTGGGCGCGCGCAACGTCGGCGAATGCCTGTTGCTGCAACTGGCCGACATTGCTTGCCCGCTGTCGCGCGAGACCGCGCGGCGCATCATCGTGGAGCACCTGCCTTCGCTCGCTTCGAAAGACATCAACGGCCTGGCGCGCAGGCTCTCGCGCACGCCGGCGGAGATCGAAGGCGTGTGCGATCGCATCCGCAGGCTCGACCCGCGACCGGGCTGGCGTTTTGGCGGCAGCCCGGTGCAATACGTGACGCCCGACGTCATCATCCGCAAGGTGCGCGGCCAGTGGGCCGTCATGCTCAACCCGGTGATCGCGCCGCGCGTTCGCCTCAATCACGTGTACGCGGAAATGTTCGCTCGCCATCGCTCGGCGCAGAACGCCGAACTGGCGGCCCACCTGCAGGAAGCGCGCTGGACGGTGCGCAACATCGAGCAGCGCTTTGCCACCATCCTGTCGGTCTCGCAGGCGATCGTGAAGCGGCAAAAGCATTTCTTCGAGTACGGCGCCCTGGCCATGAAGCCGCTCGGCCTGCGCGAGATCGCCGACGAAGTGGGCCTGCACGAGTCGACCGTCTCGCGCGTCACCAATAACAAGTACATGGCCACGCCGCTGGGCGTGTTCGAGCTCAAGTATTTTTTCTCGCGCGCCATGGCCACGGCCAGCGGCGGCGCCTGCTCGGCCACCGCCATCCGCGGCCTGATCAAGGACATGATCGAGGCCGAACGCCCGACAACCCCGCTCTCCGACGCCGAGATCGCCCGCCAGCTCGCACAGCAAGGCCTCGTTGTCGCACGCCGCACCGTCACCAAGTACCGGCAATTGCTCAAGATCGAGGCGGTGGAGCGGCGGCGCGTTCACGCCTGAATTTGCGCCAAGCTCACGGCGGCTTCTTCACGGCCGATACGGCCCCCGCAGCAGGCGCTGGCGCGCCCTTGAGCCGAGCCAGTGCATCGCCGCAAACGGAACGCTCGGTTTCACCCAGGTCCACCAGCGCCAACAAACCGGCGAGCGGCGCCACGGCGGCAAGGGCCGCCGTGGCGGCTACGCGCAGGCCGATGCGGCCTTTGTCCAGGCTCACCCGCGGCTTGCCGAAACTGCCGCGCAGGCGCACCGGACTTCGCAGCGCCACCAGGCTCATGTCCTTGGGCCGGGCATTGATGGTGAGGTCGAGTTCTTCGCGAGCAAGCGAGAGCTGGCCGGTCACGAGCAGGGTGGTGTCGTCGGTGTCGATCACCGCAACCTCGGGCTGTGCAAGACCGTTTTTCAAGTTAAAGCGCGCCACCGCGCAGCTCACCGGGAGAGTCTCGTCGCCGCCGACCAGCAGGCCCAGGCTCTCGGCGAGGTCGATGCCGCTGAGCTCGAGGAGCAGGTGCGAGACGCGGCCGTCGCGCACCCACATCTGCACGCTGCCGTCGAGCGAGGCCAGCATGGCGGCCACCGATCGGCCGCGCCCTTGCAGCTTGGCCGAGCCGCCCAGCACACCGCTCACGTAGCCGGGCTGGCCCTGGGCCGCCGCGCGGGTGGCCTGCTTGGCGCCCCGGCTGGCTTTGGCCGCCCCGGCCGTGCGCGGCGCTTCGCTGCTGCCGGGGTTGCGCGCCTTGACGAAACGCTCCATCTGCACGCCCGACCAACGCAGCTCGGCCGACCAGGCCGGCGCCTTGGCGTCGCGCGCATCGAGCGCGAGTGCACCGCGCAGCTCGCCGCCCGAGGTGCGCGCCAGAAGCTCGTCGATGCGCAGCACCCGGTCCTGCAAGCGCAGGCGGGCGCTCAGTGGCGCGAACTTCTCGAGTTCGTCGGTGCCGAAGTCGGCGCTCTGCAGCGATAGTTTTACGTCGGCGTTCATTGCGCCCAGCGAAGGCAGGTCGAAATCGCGCTGCGGCAGCAGCCGGTCGCCCTCGGTCCGCGCGGACTTGGGCTTGGCGCGTTGCGGCGGGCGCGCACCCAAGCTCGGCGCCAGGTCGGTCAGTACCAGGAGCGGGCCCGATAGCTCACCGCGCAAGACGGGCACCTCGGTGCTGGCGTCGTAGTGAAAGCTTCCGCGCAACCGGCTCGAGCCGACGCTGAGGCTTGCGACGTCAATGGCCCAGACATCGGCGTCCTTCTCGACGACGCCACGCATGTCGAAGGGCGCGGTCGTCGGCAAGGTGGCGCCTACCGCGTCACCCAGCGCGGCGAGTGAAGGCCCCTCGAGCTGAAACTTGGCCTCGAGGGCGCTGAGGTGCAGCATGTCGCGCGCGCTGCCGTCGAGCCGCACGCGCGACTTGCCCAGTCGCAGATCGAGTTGCACCGGCACCGGGGGCGCCTCGACACCCGCAGCAGCCAGCGGCAGGAGCCCGCTTGCGTGCAGGCGGCCCACGAGCGGCGCGCCCTGGTAGGTGCCGCGCGCTTCGATGGCGAGACCGCTGGCTTGCGCAAGCGCCGCCGCAGCGCCGATGCCTGCGCCGGTAGTGGAAGACGAGGGCGCAACGGCCTCGGAGAGCGCGTCGCCCGAGGCTGTTGGTGTGGCCATGGCCGCGCTGCGCTGCTGCGACTCGGCGCTGCCGCTGCCGCTTTGCTGCGGGCGCGTCGCGTTGTCAGTGTTGCCTTCGTCGGTGCGCACGGAAGCCGTGATGTCGATGTGGCGCAGGGCGTCGTAGAACGCGATCTCGCCGCTGCGTACGAGCAGGTGCTGGAACTCGGGCAAGCGCGCAGGCCGCTTGGGGTTGCGCTCGCGCTTCTGGCCGAATGCCCAGTTGACCGTGCCGTCGGCCTCGCGACGCAGCGAGGCGACCACCCGGTCCACCTCGAGCGAGCGCACCACCCACTTGGCTTCGGGGTCGCCGCGCCATAAGGCAAGCACGGTTGCATAGGGCAACACCA
>JANONH010000414.1:0-3802 GCA_031420735.1 Methylibium sp. | reverse complement strand
CACCGGTAGCTCCGCATCCGCCAGCGACCGCATCGATACCGAGAAGGGCCGACCGGGTCGCACCGTCTTCCAACAAGCCAGTCGCCGGGTTGATAGCGGGAAATACGGCGCTTGCAAACGTGCCCACGCCCTGGATCGCATTAAGACGTGAGTAACCCGCGCCCCGCGCCCAGTCGTTGAAGCTCCAGACACCGGTGTTGGTGTTGGTTGCCGCCGATCCGGGGTAGCCGAAGTTGTCACCGGCTGTCGGCTTGGCGATGGACCATTTGTACACGCCATCCGGGTTGACGCGACTCATTGCGAAGGCCTGGTAGCCGAAGCCACCCGCTTCACCCTTGAGGCGAAAGCCAAGATTCCATTTGTTCTTGGCCTCGTTGTAGCCCACCTTCTCGTCGATCGTGAAGGCGTCCGGGATCAGGGTATAGGGCGTTTCGCCCTGGGGCAGGACCGTCGGCGAAAAACGCTGCACGTAGGTGTCAAGATCCAGCTTCTCGTTGACGCGGTAGTTCACGCGCAAGCCGAGCGCCGAGCGCCGGGTGTCGGAGTACTCTTCCGCGGCGACGCCGAACAGATGGCCCCGCAGGTCCAGGCCGTTAACTTGGTCGGCAACGCGGAAAAACAGCGCTTCGCCCCAGGCGATTTGCTGGTTGCCGGCGCGGATCCACAGCGGACCGTTGTTGTAGTCGACATAAGCCGCGGGCAAGTCGACCAACATGCGATCATTGGCATAAGCGAGCGGGCCACCGGCGGTGCCACCAAACTTGGTGCGAAAGCTGCTGCCCGATTCGATGTCGCCCGAGGTGGAGTGATAGGTCGGGTTCATCGCGGCCCCCGAATTGCTTACGGTGAAGCCGTGGGAATCTTTTTCGACGTCTTTGGTTTCGTCGAAGATGCCGCGCAACTTGACGGTGACCTTGAAGTTTTCATCGAGCTTGCCATCGAGGTTGAGGTCCAGGCGAGTGGCAAACCAATTGATATCTAATTTTCGAGTATCGGCAGTCGGATGCTGAAGCGTGCAACCGGTGCCGACGCCGCAAGTGCCGGGAGCAGCGCCATTGCGATTTATATAAGTAGAACCCGCTCCAAAGTCGAGGCCCCCGAACGCGATGGGCCTACCTGCATTGGAAAAACTAGAACCTTGGGTCGTCGGGTTCTGGTGGTGAGTGGTTTTCACCGCAATCTCCTGGCGGATCTGGCCAGTGAGATCCCATTCCGCCGCCTGCGACGGACCCGCCAGCGCGGCCAGTACCGCAGCCGAGATCGCGCACCGCTGAGCGGATTTTCTATGCGTATTCATCACGGTCTTGTCTCCTCGTAGTGGTTTATAGATCGATTTCCAAAATCGAGCCCCCGGAACCGACGCCCAGGAGCCGCGGCTTCCCTTCAGCCCCCGCACTGACTGCCAAGGCCTGAAGCCAGCCATTGGCAATGAACTTGGACGACACACGCGTCCACGACGCGCCCTCGTCTTTGCTAAGCAAAACGGTGTTGCTGCCGCTGACCAATAGCTGGCCCGTTGGCGTGGCGTAAACGCCAGTCAAAAGCGCGCCGCTGCCCGAGCTCAGCGAGCGCCAAGTCGCCCCGCCATCGCTGCTGGCCAGCACACCGCCACTCTGCCCGACGGCGAATGCGCGCCCGTCGCCCAACATCGTCAAGCCAAACAAAGAACGTTCGCCCTTGTGCAGCGCTTTCCACTGGCTGCCACCGTTGGTGGCGCGAAGGATCAACTCGAATTCGCCCACGATGGTGGGCGTGCCGTCCTCTGCCACATGGACGTCGTACAAATGCGGCTCTGCGCCGCCCTCGGTAAAGCCCTTCCAGTCGACCACTTGCGGCGTCCAGGTCTTGCCCCAATCGGTGGAGCGCAAGATGGCGCCGAAGCCCCCGACCGCATACGCGAGGCCCTGGGCATTGACGTCGACCGCCAGCAAGCGCGACTTGGTGACCGACGGTGAGGCCTTCCATGTCTTGCAGTCGTCGGCCGTGTAGACGATGCCCGTTTGGCCGACGGCAATGCACTTGTTACCCTTGATCGCCACCGACAGCAGCGCCAGGTTGTGGATGGGGAACGGCTGCGACTCCCAAGTGGCACCGCCGTCGGTCGTGCTGAGCACGGCACCCAGCGCGCCCACCGCAACGCCGCGCTGGCCGTCGAAGGCGACGTCGTACAGCGCGTCGTGCGCGGTGCCGCGACGCAGTTGCTTGACACCGCCGCCACCGGTGGTGGCCGCCGCGGCGGCCACCACCGGTGGGTCGGCGGCCACCGCCGCGACCGGGCCCGTGATCGCCCCGAAGGCCAGCAACGCGGCCAGCAGCGCTTTCGCGCTGGTCGGCCCACGTTGTGCGACCGCTGCCGCCACGCCCTCCCCACGTTTCGACACGGTCGGCATGCTCAGGTCCCGAGACGCTGCAGCGCCTGCTCGGTCAGGTACTTTTCGAACAGGCCGTCGTTGTTGTTGTAGCCCGAGTTAAAGCCACCGGCGATGTTCTTGACTTGAAGGAAGCGAGTCATGCGGCCGTCCTGGATGTTGTAGGACATCACCGCCGTCCACGACCAGTCGATGTTCTTGCCGTCCATCTTCTTGTGCTCGCCCTTTTCGTACAGGCTGTACTGCGGCTCGAAGGACTTGTAGATCTCGCCGCGGCGGTCGAAGGTGATGTAGGCCACATACATCATGTTGCGCATGTCGATCCACACCCGCTTCTTGCCCACCGGCGCGCGCGGATAACCCGTCGGCTCGGCTTCGAACACGGCGACGTCGGGGCAGAACTCCATGTTGGTCTCGAAGAAGGTGATCCCCTTCGGGCCGCCATGCACCGGGCGCTCCCAGTTGGGGTGGTCGCCGTACCAGGTTTGCGACACAGCGCCGAGGAAGGGGCCGCGCCCGACGATCTTGTAGTTGCCCCAGGTCAGCATCGGGTCGCCGGCCGCCCAGGCGTCCGACAGGTAGAGGTTGCTGCCCGGCACCAGTGGCTCGAAGCGCTGGTTGGTGGGGAACTTGCGCACCCGCTTGAAGGCCGGCAGGTAGCCGACGAGGTCGGGGAACTTGCGCTGGTCGTAGTACCAGGTGCTCAGATAACCGGTGCCTTTGACGTCTGCGGGGGCCGTGAAGAACACCGACTGGTAGCGCAGCTTGTCCTCGCCGCCGGCGAACGCCTTCGGCACGTTGCGCACCAAGGAGTTCTCTTCGACCCAGGCGAAGTCGTACAGGTAGCTCTGCGTGCCCTGGGGGGAAATTTCCCAGTCGCGGATGGCGTAGGTGGAGTTGTCGTGGCGGCCCCAAGAGAGCGTGAGGTTGGCGGCCAGCTCGACACCCGTCTTGGCGTCCGGGAAGGGGTTGCCACCGATCCAGGGCTTGCCGTCCTGGGCGGTGATGTTGCCTGCGGCATCGAACTTCGCCTTGCCCTGGTTGCGCAAGGTGGCTGCGAGGTAATCGGCCGGGAACATGCGCGTGACGTCACGCGTGGTCGGCACGATGCGGATCTTGCGACCCATGGTCTTGACCTGGTGGAAGGCCACCGGGTCGAGCAGATCCTTCACGAGGTCGACGTTGTCGGCGGAGATGAAGTCGCCCGTCTTGATCTTGCCCTTGGACCAGGCATCGATCGACAGCAGCTCGTCGGGGTAGGCCTTGGAGATGTCGGCCGAGTGAGAGATCAACGGCCACAGGGGGCCCAGCACTCCGGCCGTGGCGATGCCCTTGGCAGTCTGATCCAGAAAGAAGCGACGGCTGTAGTCGTGGTCATATTTACGGATGTGCATGATGATTTCCTACGTCTGGCTGGTTAAAAAATACCCGGG
>JANONH010000413.1:0-1779 GCA_031420735.1 Methylibium sp. | reverse complement strand
GTCCGCCGCCACCGACGCGCTGACCGATGCCGACAAGCACAGCCTGCTGAACTACCTGCAGTCCAGCCACGGCACGGCCTCGGCCGAGCGCAAGAAGATCACTCTGGTCAAGAAGTCCACCAGCGAGATCAAGCAGGCCGATTCGTCCGGCAAGGCTCGCACGATCCAGGTCGAGGTGCGCAAGAAGCGCACTTTCGTGCGCCGCGATGACGGCGCGGACAACACGGTCGACGCAACTGCAGCCGAGCCAGTGGCGACCGTTGTCGCGGGCCCGGTCATCGACCACGCCGAACTGGCGCGTCGCGAGGAAGAGGCGCGCCGCCAGGCAGAGCTGATCCGCCGCCAGGAAGAGGAACTGGCCCAGAAGCGCTTGGAGCGCCAGGAACAGGAAGCACGGGCGCGTGCGCTGGCAGATGCCGCCGCCCACGCCGCTGCCGAGGCGGCTGTGTCGCGGACCAGGGCCATGGCCGAGGTCGCCGACAGCCCGACCGACGACCACGCCGCCGACGTGGCGGCGGAGCAATTGGCGGCTAGAGAACGCGCCGCCGCGAAGGAAAAAGTCGCCGCCGAATCGAAGGCACGTGCGGCTGAAGAGGCCGCCAAGGCGGCCGACCTGAGCAGCCGCCGGCGCAAGGCCGAGGACGAGGCCGCCGCCATCCGCACCATGATGGCCACGCCCAAGAGGGTTCTGGTGGCCAAGCGACCGGAAGAGATCAAGCCCGTTGCCAAGCCGGCAACACCCGAGGGGGTCAAGGGAACCCTGCACAAGCCGGCGGTCGGCAGTGTCATGAACAAGGCGCCCCGGCCCGGGGCGCCCAGCACCGGTAGCCCGGGCACCGGGCCCGGAGCGGGCAAGGAAATCAAATCGTCCAAGCTCTCGAGTAGCTGGGCTGGTGATCCGACCAAGAAAAAGGCGATCCCGACCCGCGGCGATACCGGGGCCGGTGCCGGCCGCGGCAGCTGGCGCGGCGGACCACGTGGCAAGCGTGGCCATGACCGAGGTCGCGACGACCACGTGCAAGCGGCACCAGTTGAGGCGCGCATCATGGAAGTGCATGTGCCTGAAACCATCACGGTGGCCGAACTGGCGCACAAGATGGCGGTCAAGGCCTCCGAGGTGATCAAGCACCTGATGAAGCTCGGCCAGATGGTCACCATCAACCAGCCGCTGGACCAAGACACGGCGATGATCGTGGTGGAGGAAATGGGCCACAAGGCCATCGTTGCCGCGCTGGACGATCCCGAGGCGTTTACCGATGACGAGGTCTCACATCAAGGCGTGGAGGCTCTGCCGCGTCCCCCGGTGGTCACCGTCATGGGCCACGTCGACCACGGCAAGACGTCTTTGCTCGACTACATCCGGCGCGCCAAGGTGGCCTCCGGCGAAGCTGGCGGTATCACCCAGCACATCGGCGCCTATCACGTGGAAACACCACGCGGCATGGTGTCGTTCATCGACACCCCGGGCCACGAGGCCTTCACCGCCATGCGGGCGCGCGGCGCCAAGGCGACCGACATTGTGATCCTGGTGGTCGCAGCCGACGACGGCGTGATGCCGCAGACGCGTGAAGCGATCAAGCACGCCAAGGCGGCCGGTGTGCCGCTGGTGGTGGCGATCAACAAGATCGACAAACCCGATGCCAACCCGGAACGGGTCAAGAACGAGTTGGTGGTCGAGGAGGTGATCCCGGAAGAATTCGGCGGCAGTTCGCCGTTCGTCTTGGTGTCGGCCAAGACCGGCGAGGGCATCGACGCGCTGCTCGAACAGGTGCTGCTGCA
>JANONH010000412.1:0-2087 GCA_031420735.1 Methylibium sp. | reverse complement strand
GCCGGTTGACGGGTCGCCGTGGGCGTCTACGGGCGCCCACGCGACGTCATTGCAGCCGGGTCGAAGCCGAGTTCACGCTCAAGCTGAGTTGCACGAAGCGGGCGAGTGCCGCGACGTCGGGAATGTCGATGTCGCGGCGGCCTTTTTCGCTGAAGCCGATGAGCTTGTCGCGCGCCAGGCGAGACAAGGCGCGGCTCACTGTTTCGAGCTTCATGCCCAGGTAGTTGCCGATCTCCGCGCGCGTCATGCGCAGGGTGATCTGGTCGGTGCGCAGGCCGCGCTCGGCCAGCGATTCGGCCCAGTAGCGCAGGAAGTCGGCGACGCGCGCGTCGGCCGGCAGGGTGCACAGCGAGAGCATCGAATCGCGGTCGCGGGTGATCTCGCGGCTCATGGCGGCGTGCAGCATGGCCAGCAGCGAGGGTTCGTTCGCGCAGGCGCGCAGCAGCGTCTGGTAGCGGATGCACCAGACCTCGCCGACATCCATGGCGAGCGCATCGCAGCCGTAGCGGGCGTCGGCGATGCCGTCGAAGCCGAGCCAGTCGCCCTTGAAGTGCAGGCCCACCACCTGCTCGCGGCCGTCGCTTGCGAGGTTCACCGTCTTGAAGAAGCCCGAATGGATGACGTAGAGGCAGTCGAGCGGGTCGCCGGCGCGGTAAGCGGCGTCGCCGTCGTGCATGACGCGCCGCGTGACCGGCACGCGCTGCTCGAGCAGCTCGAGCGTGCAGCCGATGCGGTCGAGCGTCGAAGGCCGTCGGGCGGGCGGTGCAGACCGGGCACAAAGCGCGGGCAGGGCAGACCGGGCGGGCAGGGTGGCGGTGTCGTGCATGGCGATTCCTCGGAGTGTGTGTTGCAGCGGTGAGGCCAGCCTATGCAGCCGCCGCAAACCGCCCGCCAATGCTTGGCGTCGCTGCGTAACGTTGTGTGAATGGCTCGTGTGAATGGCTTGGGCAGCTTGCTTGACGGCGGTCAAGTGGCGGCGGCTCTGAGTCGCTAACCTGCATGCGTCGTGTGCGCTCGCCGAACCGGCAGCGCCGCACGGTCGGACCCTATGCCCACCACGCTTCTCGATCGCTCAGCCTCTTCGCTTGCCCGCTTCTCGCAGCACGAGGTGCAGGCCCTGCTCGACGCGGCGCGGCTGTTCAAGCAACCGGGCGTCGCGGCCGGCAGGCGTTTGCTGGGCCGCCATGTGGCGGTTTTGAGCGAGTTGCCCGCGGGGCCCTCGGCCGAGGCGTTTACAGAAGCCGCCAGCGCGCTGGGTGCGCAGGTGGTGCGCATTCCGGTCGGTGCGGCGCACCTGGACGACCCGCGCAGCCGGCGCAACACCGCTCGCGTGCTGGGGCGACTCTATTGCGCCGTGGGCTGCGACGGGTTGGGCGCGGGCAGGGCTTCGCTACTCGCGCGTTGGGCCGGCGTGCCGGTGTTCGACGCCGTGGCGAGCGACACGCATCCGGCGCGTTTGCTCGGCGACTTGCTCACGATGTGCGAGCACACGCACAAGTCCATGCACGACATCATGCTGTGGGTGGCCGGCGAGGCGCACACACCGCTGGCCCAGGCCTGGCAGAGCCTGGCCGAGCTCACCGGCCTCGAGGTGAGCACCGGCGGCGCCGGCCGCAGCGATTTCATTTGCCAGGCGCAGGCCGCGCGCGGCCCCGGCGCACCGCTAGGCCTGCTTGCGGTGCAGGATGGCCGAGCGCCGCGCTCGCTGCTGGCCGAGCAGACCGAGAATCACCGCTGCATGCTGCAGGCACTGCTCTGCGAAGCGCTGACATGACCCCCCGTTGCTAGATGACGACCCCCCCGTTGCGGCTTCGCCGCTCCCCCCCCCACGGGGCGCCGCTGGCGGCCCGGCGGAGCCGGTCCGCGGCGGCTGCTGGTGATGACGACCCCCCCGTTGCGGCTTCGCCGCTCCCCCTCCAAGGGGGCGCCGCTGGCGGCCCGGCAGAGCCGGTCCGCGGCGGCTGCTTGACCCGGCTCGTGCGTCGGGGGTCGCGCGAAGCGCGGTGGAGCGGCGGGTGGCCCGGCAAAGCCAGTCCGCCAGCGGCTGCTTGAAGTGGCCGTGGCGCGGCGGCTGGTTGAACGGGCGG
>JANONH010000411.1:0-3756 GCA_031420735.1 Methylibium sp. | reverse complement strand
CGTGACCCAGCGCGAACTGCCGCGCATGGCCCTGGTGCAGTGCCAGTTGCGGCACAGCGAGCTGGTGCTGCGCGCGCCCGGCATGCTGGCCCTGCACCTCTTGCTCGACACCGTGGAGGCCGCCACCCGCGTAAGCGTTTTCGGCGAGCCGGTGCCGGCTTTCGACATGGGCGCCCTGGCCGCGCAGTGGTTCAGCGACTTCCTGCACCAGCCGCTGCGGCTGGTGCGTTTCGACCCGCTGCACCGGCGCCTGTCGAACCCGGCGTGGAGCGGCGGCGTGGAGGCCGAGAACGCCTTCAGCGACGGTTTTCCGCTGCTGGTGGTTTCAACCGCGTCGCTGGCCGCGCTTAACGAGCGCCTGGCTGCCCGCGGCCACGCGCCCGTGACGATGCAGCGTTTTCGTCCCAACCTCGTGCTCGACGGGCTCGACGCCCACGGTGAAGACTTCCTCGACGAGCTGAGCTTCGACACCGCCGACGGGCCGGTGCGCCTGAAGCTCGTGAAGCCGTGCGCGCGCTGCCCGGTGCCCAACGTCGACCCGCTCACTGGCGTGCCCGGCCGCGAACCGCTCGACACGCTCAGCACCTACCGCGCCGACGCCCGCCTCGGTGGCGCCGTGAGCTTCGGCATGAACGCGGTGGTGGTCGAAGGCATCGAGCGCACGCTGCGGCTGGGCCAGCGGGCCACTGCGACGATCGGCTTCTGACTTCGCTGCGGCCGGTTCGCCGCCAGGCCACTGACCCGAGCACGCCGGTTTCAGCGGCCGCCCCGCGCCACGCGAGGCCCGCGCTAACTGCGCGGCCGCAGCGACTGCGGCGCGACCGACTGTGCGCGCGTGACCCGCGTCGTGCCGCCGGTGGAGACAAGCACCACCTGGTCGCCCGGCTGGAAGGTCTCGTTGCCTTGCGCCTGCACGATGGCGCGGCGTTCGCCGTTGCGCAACTGCACCATGATCTCGTAGGCCTGTTCGCGCGTGACGCCGCGCTCGACCAAGTTGCCGGCCACGGCGCCGACCACCGCGCCGAGCACGCCCACGACGACAGCTTCGCGGCGCCCGCCCACCGAGCTGCCGGCGACGCCGCCGACCACGCCACCGGCCACGCCGCCGATGCCCGACTGCGAGCCGTCGACCGTGACCGGCCGCACGTTGAGGACCACCGCGTCCTGCACGGACGACAGGCGCTGCGCGTCGCCGCGCTGGATGACGTCTGGGCTGGTGGTGGAGCAGGCCGAAAGCGCGACCAGCACAGCCGCGCCCGCCAACTGTTGCAGCTTCTTCATGGGACAACTCCTCGGAAATATCGGCTCGTTGCCGGGGCTGGGCGGCGCGCCGCTCGGTGGAGCAACGTCTGCCACGGTGGCGGCGTTGACGTGGTGCCGTGTAAAGGGCGGGCGGCCTCAAGCACGCTCAAGCGTGCAGGCGACTCGAGCGCGGCACGCTGGCGAGCAGGAACTCCATCTGGTCGGTGAGGATGCGGCGCCCGCGCAGGATCATGTCTTCGTGCAGGCTCGGCACGTAGGGCAGGTACATGAGGCTCATGCGCGCTTCTTCGGGCGTGCGGTTGCCTTTGTGGCCGTTGCAACTGCGGCAGGCGGTGATGCAGTTCATCCAACTGTCGAAGCCGCCGCGCGAGGTGGGCTGGATGTGCTCGCGGGTCAACTCGTCGAAGTGAAACTCGCGGCCGCAGTAGGCGCAGACCTGACGGTCGCGCACGAACAGCTTGGTGTTGGAAAGCGCGGGCGTCTGCCGCCAGGCGCGGCTCGGAACGCTGCCACGCACGGCGACGATGGAATGCACCTCGATGCGCGACTGCAGCCCAGTGCGCCGCTGTATGCCGCCGCGCAACACCACGCGCGCATCGCCCAAAGTCCAGGCCACCGCGTCGCTGGCATAGAGCACCGCCGCTTCCCTGGCGGTGATCCAGGCTTGCGGGCGGCCGGAAATATCGAGCTGCAGCACGTCCATGCACAAACTCCTTGGGCGCAAGCATAAGTGACGCCAGGGTGCGGTTTCAAGCGGGTGAATGCGCAGCCGCGGGCTGCACGAGCGCGGCTGGGGTGCGTTTTCGCTTCGCCACCTCGTGCCGCCCCCGCTTCTAGAATGCGGCGCATGACGCGACCTTGCGCTTGGCGCTGTCGCACCCTGCTGCCGCTGCTCGCGATGCTCGCGCTGGCCGGCGGCATGGCTTGCGCGCAGCCGCTGCCAGCCCCCTCCCCCGCAGCGTCCTTGGCCTTGCCAGTGCCCGGCGCGGCGGCGGCGTCGGCGCCACTTGCTGTGTCGGCCTCAGCGCAGCGCCTCTACGAGCGCGCCCGCAGCCAATTGCTGCAAGTGCGCACCCTGCTCAAGGGGCAGGACAGCCAGGCCTCGGTCGGCTCGGGCTTTCTGGTGAGCGAAGACGGCTTGATCCTCACCAACTATCACGTCGTGAGCCAGGCCGCGCTGCAACCCGAACGCTACCGGCTGACCTACACGCGCGTCGACGGTCGCGAAGGCCCGCTGCTACTGCTGGGCTTTGACGCCATCCACGACCTGGCCCTCGTCAAGGCACTGCCGGCCAGCAGCGCCGGCAAGGGCGCGGCCGGCGGCGGCGTCGCCGCGCTCGGCACCCCGCTGGCGTTTCGCCCGCCGGGCGAGCCGCTGTCGCAGGGAGAACGCATTTATTCGCTCGGCAATCCGCTGGACGTGGGTTTCGCGGTGATCGAGGGCACCTACAACGGCCTGGTCGAGCGCAGCTTCTACCCGAGCATCTTCTTTGGCGGTGCGCTCAACTCCGGCATGAGCGGCGGCCCGGCGCTCGATGAGCAAGGGCGCGTGGTGGGCGTCAACGTGGCCACGCGCCGCGACGGCCAGCAGGTGAGCTTCCTGGTGCCCGCGCAGTTTGCCGTGACGCTGCTTGCGGGCGCACGCAGCGCTGCGCCGATCACGGCGCCCGTGTATGCGGCGCTCACGGCGCAGTTGGTGCGCCACCAAGACGCCGTCACGCAGCGCTTCCTGGAGCAACCCTGGCGCAGCGCCGGCCACGAACGCTTTCGCATCCCCGTGCCGCAGGAAAGCTTCATGCGCTGCTGGGGCCGTAGCACGCCCTCGGACACCAAGGGCCTCGAATTCGAGCGCTCCGACTGCGTCATGGACAGCAATGTCTTCGTGAGCGGCTCCCTCACCACCGGCTCGCTGAGCGTGCGCCACGAGGCCTACGACGGCAAGCAGCTCGGCGCCTTGCGCTTCTCGCAACGCTACAGCGCGAGTTTTCGCAACGAAAGCTTCGGCCGCAGCGACAGCAAGGAGTTCACGGCGCCGCGCTGCACCGAGCGCTTTGTCGAGCAAGGCGACCTGGCGCTGCGCGCGGTGCTCTGCCTCACCGCCTACAAGCGCCTGGCCGGCCTCTACGACCTGGGCGTGCTGGTGGCCACGCTCGACGCTCCCACCCTGGGCGCCCAGGGCCGGCTCGACGCGCAAGGCGTGAGCTTCGACAACGCCATGAAACTCGCCGAGCACTACCTCGGCGGTTTCGCGCGGCAGGCTGCGCCATGAGCCCGCCGCACGGCCGCCCGAAGGCGGGCTCGCTCCCGCTTGGCGGGACAGCGCAAAGCGGGAAGGGTGCCCCGTTCAGCCCCCCGCACAGCCGCCCGAAGGTGGGCTCGCTTTCGCTCGGCCGGACGGCGCAAAGCGGCCAGGGTGCCGCGTGAGCGCGGGTCCGCGGCTGGGCCTCGTCGAACTGCTCGACCGCGAGGGCGCGGTGGCGCACCGCATCGCGG
>JANONH010000410.1:0-2877 GCA_031420735.1 Methylibium sp. | reverse complement strand
CGCGTGGCCTGGTCCAGGCGCATGCGCACCGAAGCGAGCACCGCACCGACGGCGGTGCCGATGGCCACCACCCCCACCAGCGACGAGGCCTGCGTGGTGCTGTAGCCCAGCGCCGCTGCCGACCACGCCAGCACGATGTAGCGCAGGTTGCCCGAGACGCCCCAGAACAGCGTGGTGGTGGCCAGCGAGATTTGCCCGAGCTTGTCGTCCCAGAGCCGCGCGTTGCAGGCCGAGAAGTCGCGCACCAGCCCGAGCGGCGTGTGCGCCAGCGGCTGCAGCGGCGCTTCGGTGCGCGGAATGTAGAGGTTGAAAACGGAGGCGGCGATGTAGAGCAGGATCAGCGAGGCGATCGCCGCTTCGGCGGATGTGTCGATGCCGGTGCTCACGAGCGGCAGGTCCACCGCCAGCAGCAAGGGTGAAATGACGTGCCCGACCAACTGCCCGCCGAGCAACACGCCCAGGATGATGGAGCCGATGGTGAGGCCTTCGATCCAGCCGTTGGCCTTGACCAGTTGCGAGGGCGGCAGCAACTCGGTGAGGATGCCGTACTTGGCCGGCGAGTAGGCGGCAGCACCCAGGCCCACGACGGCGTAGGCCAGCAGCGGATGGGTGCCAAACAGCATCAGCAGGCAGCCCACCACCTTGACCAGATTGGAGACGAACATCACCCGGCCCTTGGGCACGGCGTCGGCAAACGCGCCCACGAAGGGCGCCAGCACCACGTAGAAGAGCGCGAACATCGGCACCAGCGCGGCGCGCTGCCATTCGGCCTGGCCGGAGGTTCTCAGCAGCTCGACGGCAGCGACAAACAAAGCGTTGTCGGCCAGCGAGCTGAAGAACTGCGCCGACATGATGGTGTAGAAACCTTTTTTCATCCGGTCGTCGGCTGGGGCAGCGCGCTTGGCGTCGTGCCCTGTTCTCTCCCCTTGCGGCGCGGGTTATAGCATGGGGGTCGCGCCATCGGACCCGCCCGCAGCGTGGGGGCTTGCCGCGCGAGCCGGGTGCGGCGGGCGCAGCTTGCGCGGCCGCGCAAGCTGGGGCGGCCGCCGCGTGCACACTCCGGCAACCGCCGTGCCCTGCTTCTGCACACCTCGCGACAAACCGCCCATGCCCCGCCCCGTCGCTGCCGTGATTCACACCACCGCCCTGCGCGCCAACCTGGCGCGGGTGCGCGCCGCCGCGCCCGAAGCGCGCATCTGGGCCGTGGTCAAGGCCGACGCCTACGGCCACGGCATCGCCCGCGTCTACGAAGGCCTGCGCGCCGCCGATGGCTTTGCGCTGCTCGACCTGGACGAAGCACAGTTGCTGCGCGAGCTTGGCTGGCGTGGGCCGCTGCTCCTGCTCGAAGGCGCGTTCGAGCCGCGCGACCTCGAGCTGTGCTCGCGCCTGAATGTCTGGCATGTGGTGCACCGCGAGGCGCAGATCGACTGGCTGGCCGCGCACAAGACCGAGGCGCCGCACCCCGTCTTCCTCAAGCTCAACAGCGGCATGAACCGGCTGGGTTTGAAACCGCGTGCCTTTCGTGCGGCCTGGGCGCGGCTTTCGGCGCTGCCGCAGGTTGCCGAGGTGTCGCTGATGACCCATTTTTCGGATGCCGATGCGCCCAGCGGAAGCGGCCGTGGCATCGACCTGCAACTGGCGCGGTTTGATGCCGCGACCGAAGGCCTGGCCGGCGAACACAGCCTCGCCAACAGCGCTGCAGCCTTGCGCCATGCCGGTGTCGGCGGCGTGGCCGCCGATTGGGTGCGCGCCGGCATCATGCTTTACGGCTCGGCACCCGACTTCCCAGAGCGCAGCAGCGCCGACTGGGGCCTCTGCCCCGCCATGAGTCTGCACAGCCGGATCATCGCCACGCAGACGCTGGCGCCTGGCGACACCGTTGGCTACGGCAGCGCCTACACGGCCCGCACGTCCATGCGCATCGGCGTGGCGGCATGCGGTTACGCCGACGGCTACCCGCGCCATGCCCCCGGCAGCCACGAGCACGGCACGCCGGTGCTGGTGGAGGGCGTGCGCACGCGGCTGGTGGGCCGCGTGTCGATGGACATGGTCAGCGTCGACCTCACGCCCGTGCCTGCGGCCGGCCCCGGCAGCGAGGTCACGCTGTGGGGCCGTGGCCCGGCGGGCAGCGTGCTGCCGATCGACGAGGTGGCGCATGCGGCTGGCACGGTGGGCTACGAGCTGATGTGCGCGCTGGCCGCGCGCGTGCCGGTGACGACCGACGCCACATGAGAGTGCGCGTGTCGAGCGCCGCGCTCGTGAGCGCCCCCAGGCCGGCGGGCTGCTTCGTCCGCCCGGGCAAGCAGTCGATGGGCTGGCTCATGACCTGCCTGCTCGGCATCGCCGGCTCGTTGGTGGCGGGCTACGTGGGCCAGGCCATGGGCGGGTACACGCTGGGCCGGCCGGCCGGCTGGCTCGCCTCCACCGTGGGCGCGATGGTGCTGGTGTTCGTCTACGGCAAGCTGCGCGGCGCGTCCGCCAAGAACCCACGATGATTGCCGCCGCCGCCAGGCGCCTGCGCGAACTGCTCGAGCGCGAGAGCGAGTTCACCGCGGTGCGAGCGCAGGGGGCCGGCGGCCAGAACGTCAACAAGGTCTCGAGCGCGGTGCACCTGCGCTTTGACGTGCATGCCTCGTCCTTGCCCGAGCCGCACAAGGCGCGGCTTCTGGCGGTCGCCGATCAGCGCCTGACCGAGGCCGGGGTAATCGTGATCAAGGCGCAGGAACAGCGCAGCCAGCCCGGCAATCGCGCCGAGGCGCTGCGGCGGCTCACCGAGCTGGTGCAGAGCGTCGCGCTGCCGCCGCGCAAGCGCGTGGCCACCCAACCGACCTGGGGCTCGCGGCAGCGCCGGCTCGAAGGCAAAAGCCTGCGCAGCCA
>JANONH010000409.1:0-3178 GCA_031420735.1 Methylibium sp. | reverse complement strand
CGTCGACGAGCGCACCTCCTTGGCCACCGCGAAACTGCGCTGGAACAACTGGTGCAGGGTGCTGCCCAGAGTGCCCGCGGCGTCGGCCTCGCGCACCGCCTGTTTCATCTGGCCGAGGATCTGCGGCTCGCCCAGCACCATGGAGTCCAGGCCGCTGGCCACCCGAAAGGCATGCCGGGCCGCTGCGCCCTGCTCGAGCACGTAAGCATGGGCGAGCAAGGCGTCGGTGCCGATGCCGCCCACGCCCGCCAGCCATTCGAGGGCGGGGCGCACCAACTCCGGCTCGGCCGCGCAGTACAACTCGGTGCGATTGCAGGTGGAGAGAATCGCCGCTTCCGGGCCCTGCGGGCGCTGCGACCCGACCAGCCGCTCGCGCAGGGTGTGCAGGGTGGGGGCCAATTGCTCGAACGTGAACGCAAAGCGGCCGCGCAGATCGAGCGGCGCGGTCGTGTGGTTCAGGCCCAGGGCGAACACCGACATCGGCTGATTATAAAATCGCCGGCCGTCGAGCCTCGCAGCAGGCTTTGCCGCATGAGCTGCTGGCGGCTTTGCGCCCGACGAAGGTCCCCTGTCCCGAGAAAACATGTCCGCGCTCGATGCCGTGATCCACCTCGCCAACTTCGTCCTGCCCGCCTTGCTGCTCGGCGGCTTGGCTGCGGCCGCGACCAAGCTGCTGTGGATGCGCGCGCTCAGCGGCGTGTCGCTCGTGCGCCTCGCCGCCTGGGCCAGTTCGGCCACGCTCCTCGCGCTCGTGGCCGGTCTTTTCCTGACCGGCCGCGACGGCGCCATGTCCACCTACGCGGGCATGCTGCTCGCCTGCGCCGCCGCCCTGAGCTGGGCTGGCTGGGGCCGGCGGTCATGAGCCCACTGCACGGCCGCTCCGAAAGAGGGCTCGCTCCCGCTTGGCGGGACCGCGCGCAGCGCGAGGGTGTGCAATGAGCTACTCGGTCAAGGAAGTCTTCTACACGCTGCAGGGCGAAGGCGGCCAAGCGGGGCGCGCGGCGGTGTTCTGCCGCTTTGCGGGTTGCAACCTCTGGAGCGGCCGCGAGGCCGACCGCAGCGGCGCCATCTGCCGTTTCTGCGACACCGAGTTCGTCGGCACCGACGGCAGCGGCGGCGGCAAGTTTCCCAATGCAGCCAAACTGGCCCGGCACATCGCCGCGCAGTGGCCCGCATCCGACCCCTCTGCCCTGGCGGCGGCGCGCCGCTTCGTCGTGCTCACCGGCGGCGAGCCGCTGCTCCAGGTCGATGCCGCCCTGCTCGAGGCGCTGCATGCGCAGGGTTTCGAAGTCGCCGTCGAAACCAATGGCACGATCGCAGCGCCGGACGGCATCGACTGGCTGTGCGTCAGCCCCAAGGCTGGCGCGCCGCTGGTGCAGCGCAGCGGGCAGGAGCTCAAGGTCGTGGTGCCGCAAGACGGGCTGGACCTCGGCGCCATGGAAGCGCTCGCTTTCGACCAGCGCCGCGTGCAGCCCATGGACGGCCCGCAACTCGCCGCCAACACCGACTGGGCCGTTGGCTGGTGCCTGGCGCACCCCGGCTGGCAACTCAGCCTGCAGACCCACAAGCTGCTCGGCATTCGCTAGAGCCTGGCGACCGACCCTCGTTTGATGTCGCCCCCACGCCGACAAGCCGCCCGAGAACCCATGTTCGACCTCAGCCAATCCTTCTATTTCGAGTCGGCCCACACTTTGCGCCGCCAGGCCGAGCGCAATGAAGCCGACGGCAGCCGCCGCGTGCACGGCCACACCTACTCCGCCGAGGTCTGCGTGCACGGCGCGGCCGACGCCGCCACCGGCATGGTGCTGGACCTGGCGGTGCTGCGCGCGGCCATCGCCCGCGTGCGCGAACGCCTGGACCACCACTTCCTCGACGAAGTGCCCGACCTCGGCACGCCGACACTCGAAAACCTGTGCCGCTACATCCATGCGCAGGTGGCGCCGCTGGTGCCCGGCGTGGCCAGCGTCACGGTCGAGCGCAAGAGCAGCGGCGACCGCTGCATCTACCGGCCCGCCCCTTGAGCGACACGCCGCCGAGCTTGGCCGAGCGCAGCCGGCGCGCGGTCTGGCACCCTTGCACGCAAATGAAGCGGCTCGAGCGCGAGCCGCTGCTGGCGATCGCCAGCGCCAAAGGGCCGTGGCTGTATGGCGAGGACGGCAGGCCTTACCTCGATGCGATGAGCTCCTGGTGGGTCAATCTGTTCGGCCACGGCCACCCGCGCCTGCGCGCAGCCGTGGCCGAGCAATTCGAGCGGCTCGACCACGTCATGCTCGCCGGCCTCACCCACACACCGGTGGTCGAGCTGTCCGAGCGGCTGGCTGCGCTCACTGGCCTCGGCCACGCTTTCTATGCCAGCGATGGCGCGTCGGCCACCGAGATCGCACTGAAGATGAGCGCGCATGCCTGGCGCAATGCCGGGCGGGCCGAGAAGTGCGAATTCGTCGGCCTCGAAGGCGGCTACCACGGCGAGACCGTGGGCGCGCTATCGGTGACCGACATTGCGCTGTTTCGCGAGGCTTATGCGCCGCTGGTGAGGCTCAGCGCCACCGTGCCTGCGCCCGACGCGCGCCGCTGCGCGCCCGGCGAGACGGCGAGCGCATTCGCGCGCCGTTGCGCCGCCGCGCTCGAAGCCCACTTCGAGCGTCACCATGCGCGCACGGCGGCCTTCATCGTCGAGCCGCTGGTGCAGTGCGCCGCGGGCTTTGCGATGCACGACCCCGAGTACCTGCGACTCGCGCGCGCCCTGTGCGAGCGCTACGACGTGCACCTGGTGTGCGACGAGATCGCGGTGGGCTTCGGTCGCACCGGCACGCTGTTCGCACACCAGCAGGCCGGCATTCGCCCGGACTTCCTCTGCCTCTCCAAGGGCCTCACGGGCGGCACGATGGCGCTCTCCGTCGTGCTCTGCACCGAGACCGTGTACGAGGCCTTCTACGACGACCGCGGCGCGCGCGGCTTCCTGCATTCGCACTCCTACAGCGGCAATCCGCTGGCTTGCTGCGCGGCCCTCACGGTGCTCGACCTGTTTCGCGACGGCGCGCTCGGCAAGGCCCCCGCCGCGCCCGCCGCCGAAGCCGCCCCGCGCATGGAGCGCGGCGACTCGACGGCGGCCTTGGCTGCAGCGTGGGCCGCCCCGGTGCTCGAGCAAAACCGCCGCACCGCGGCGCGGCTCAGCGCC
>JANONH010000408.1:0-1802 GCA_031420735.1 Methylibium sp. | reverse complement strand
TTCGAGCACCTGCATGCGCTGAGCCTGCGCTTTCACCTCGAACGCCAGACGGGGGGCATGACGCGCGACATCGAGCGCGGCACGCGTGGCGTGCAGTCGCTCATCTCGTATTCGCTCTACAGCATCGTGCCCACGCTGGTGGAAGTGGGGCTCGTGCTCACGCTGCTGGCGGTCAAGTTCGACGCCACCTTCGCGCTCATCACGGTGGCGGCACTCGCCGTCTACATCGTCTTTACCGTCACCGTGACCGAGTGGCGCACGAAGTTTCGCAAGCAGATGAACGAGCTCGACTCCTCTTCGCACAGCCGCGCGATCGACTCGCTGCTTAACTACGAAACCGTCAAGTACTTCAACAACGAGGGCTTCGAGGCCGGCCGCTACGACGAAAGCCTGGGCAAGCTGCGCCGCGCGCGCCTGAAGTCGCAGAACACGCTCTCCTTGCTCAACACCGGCCAGCAGTTGCTGATCGCCACGGCGCTGATTGCCATGCTTTGGCGCGCGACCGAAGGCGTGGTCGCCGGGCGCATGACACTTGGCGACCTGGTGATGGTCAACGCCTTCATGATCCAGCTCTACATCCCGCTCAACTTTCTTGGCGTGATTTATCGCGAACTCAAGCAGGCGCTCACCGACCTCGACAAGATGTTCGGGCTGCTCGAGCGCGAGCGCGAGGTGCAAGACGCACCCGACGCGCAGCCGCTGCTTGCCGATGCGGCGCCGGTGGTGCGCTTCGAGAACGTGAGCTTTGGCTACGAGAGCGCGCGGCCCATCCTGCAGGGGCTCAGCTTCGAGATCCCGGCGGGGCACACGGTGGCCGTGGTCGGCCCCTCGGGGGCCGGCAAGAGCACCTTGGCGCGCCTTCTGTTTCGCTTCTACGACGTGAGCGGCGGGCGCATCACCATCGCCGGGCACGACATTCGCGCGCTCACGCAGACGAGCCTGCGCCGCGCCATCGGCATCGTGCCGCAGGACACCGTGCTCTTCAACGACACCGTGGCCTACAACATCGCCTACGGCCGCCCCGGGGCTTTGCACGAAGACGTGGTGTCGGCGGCCAAGGCGGCGCGCATCCACGACTTCATCGCCTCCTCGCCCAAGGGCTACGACACCATGGTCGGCGAGCGGGGGCTCAAGCTTTCGGGCGGCGAGAAGCAGCGCGTGGCCATCGCCCGCACTCTGCTCAAAGACCCGCCGATCGTCATCTTCGACGAAGCCACTTCGGCGCTCGACTCCGCCAACGAGCGCGCCATCCAGGGCGAGCTGCAGAGTGCGGCGCGCAACAAGACCGCGCTCGTGATCGCGCACCGGCTGTCGACCGTGGTCGATGCCAACGAGATTTTGGTGTTGGAAGCCGGGCGTATCGTCGAGCGCGGCACCCATGTGTCGCTGCTGGCGCAGGACGGCAGCTACGCCCGGATGTGGGCGCTGCAACGCAGTGGAGAAGAGCCGGGGAGTAGCGCGAGCGCCGCCTCGGGAACGTGAGCTTTAGCCCGCGCCCGCGTTCGCCGCTAGAGGCCCGCGCGGCGCGGCCCGAGCCGCCGATGGGCGTCTGGCCGCTCCGCGCGCCGAACCTTCGACTGGCCGGCGACGCACGGTGCGTCACCGGCACTCTCTCAGGGCGTGCTGCCTGGCAGCTTGGCGATCGGCGTGGCCTCGTTAGCCGGGTCCGCCTGCGGCTCGCCGCCGTCGCCGGATTTGGGCGCCGTCTTGCTGCGCAACTTGTCTTCCTTTTTGCGCTTCTTTGCCAGCTCGCGCTGGCGCTTTTCGTACGAGTAGTTCGGGGTGGCCAATCAGCCCTCCTG
>JANONH010000407.1:0-1541 GCA_031420735.1 Methylibium sp. | reverse complement strand
CACCGCGTTCGTGAGCGGAATGGTCGACAGCCACAGCAGGCCGATTGCGGCCGAGAAGGCGTAGACCGACACCGCGCTGAGCGGCAGCAGCAGAAACACCGCGATGACCACCGCGCGCAGCGCATAGATGGACGTGAGCAGATGCGGCTTGCTGATGCGCTGCCCGAGCGAGCCGGCCGCGTAGGTGCCGAGCACGTTGAACAGGCCGATGAGCGCGAGCGAAGTGGTCGCCACTTGCGCCCCGAGGCCATGGTCCAACAGATAGCTCGGCATATGCACGGCGATGAAAACGACCTGGAAGCCGCACACGAAATAGCCCGCCATCAGCCACTGGAAGCTGCGGTAGCCGAAGGCCTCGCGCACGGCCTGCCAGATGCTTTGCTGGGCGGCACCAGCGGCGACCACCCGCTTGGGCTCGCGCAGGGCCCAGCCGAGCGGCGCGATCGCCAACGCCAGGCAGGCCAGCAGCACCAAGGCTTCCTGCCAGCCCAGGCTCGCGATCAGCCAACTCTCCACCGGCACCATCAGGAACTGCCCGAAGGAGCCGGCCGCTGCCGTCACCCCCATGGCCCACGAGCGCCGGTGCGGCGCGACGTTGCGCCCGATCACGCTGTAAACGATGGCGAAGGCGGTGCCCGACTGCGCCATGCCCACCAGCAGCCCGGCACTGCCCATGAAGCCCAGGCCCGTGGTCGCGAGCGTCATGCCCACCAGGCCACCGGCATAGAGGAGCGATCCGATGAACAGCACCCAAAACGCACCGAGCCGGTCGGCCAGCATGCCGGCGAACGGGCCGGCCAGGCCCCAGGCGAGGTTCTGGATGGCGATGGCGAAGGCAAACGTCTCGCGCGACCAGCCGCGGTCCATGGTGATGGGCTGCAGGAACAGGCCGAAGCCATGGCGAATGCCCATGGAGATCGTCACGATGGCGGCGCTGCACACGAGCACCTGCGTCATCGAAAGCGCTTGTCTGGGAGCGGCCGTCATGGGTGGGAACTGTAGCCAAACGGGGGTGCCCGCGTCGGCGCGCAGGCTTCGGGAGCGTGTGCCTGCCCGGGCCCGTCCATAGAATGCGCCGCCTATGTCCTTTAAACCCAGCAAGTCCGGCAAGCCGGCGTCGGCGCCCGTGAAATACGGTGAGGCGTCGATCCGCGTGTTGAAGGGGCTCGAGCCGGTCAAGCAGCGCCCCGGCATGTACACGCGCACCGAAACGCCGCTGCATGTGGTGCAGGAGGTGATCGACAACGCCGCCGACGAGGCGCTCGGCGGCCACGGCACGCGCATCGCCGTGACCCTGCACGCCGACGGCTCCATCGGCATCGACGACGACGGCCGCGGCATCCCCTTCGGCCTGCACCCCGAGGAACAGTTGCCGGTGGTGGAGATCGTCTCCACGCGCCTGCATGCGGGCGGCAAGTTCGACAAGGGCTCGGGCGGCGCCTACAGCTTTTCGGGTGGCCTGCACGGCGTGGGCGTGAGCGTGACCAATGCGCTGTCGACGCGCCTGGCCGTCACGGTGTTCCGCGAAGGCAAGGTGGCGA
>JANONH010000406.1:0-4087 GCA_031420735.1 Methylibium sp. | reverse complement strand
GCTTTAGCATCCTTGTATTTTGATCATTAGACGATCAATATGCAAGGATGTATCTCCTGTCCACCCCTGATCACAGTGCCATGTCAGAAACAAGCATAGTATTCTGATACTTGGATACGATCATGAGCACGCTCCCTGAATCCATCCTGCTTCACGCTCAGTCCCTGCCTGAGGGCGGTGTGCTGTCGCCCAAGGAATTCCTGCACCTTGCAAGCCGTGCCGCCGTCGATCAGGCGCTGTCTCGGCTCACCAAGGAGGGAAAGCTTCTACGTGCTGCGCGCGGCGCCTATGTCACGCCCGTATCGAACCGTTTCGGGACGCGTGCGCCGGCACCTGAAAAAGTTGTGCGCGCGCTGGCCGCCCAAAGTGGCGAGATCGTGACTCCCCACGGTGCGAATGCTGCCAACTCGCTGGGGCTGACTCAGCAGGTGCCGATTCGCGAGGTCTACCTGACCTCCGGACGCACGCACAGACTCAAGCTCGGGCGCTCCGAGATCATGGTCAAGCACGCTCCGCGCTGGATGCTGGCGCTGGGGCCTGGACAGGCCGGTACTGCTGTCCGGGCCTTGGCCTGGATGGGCCCAGCCCATGTCCGCGAATCCCTGGTCGCCTTGCGCCGCATCCTGCCGCCCTCCGAGTGGCAAACGCTCACGTCGGCGCGCGGCGCCCTGCCGTCTTGGATGGCACGGGCCATCGGCGAAGAGGCGCTTCGTGGCTGAAAATTACTTTGCCCTCAGTAAGAAAGACCAGGGCGAAGTGCTAGAGCAGGCCCGGGCGAAGAGCTGATCGCAGGCCTCACCGGCGGCGAAGACTTCCTGCCGGCGAGCCGCAGCCAAGCCAGCAAGTGGACCAGGGCCATTCGGGATCGTCTTCCCGAATGGATCGCCAGCGAAGTGCAGCCGATTCTCCGAGCGGCGCTGGAACGGGAACGGTTGGCGGCCAAGCTGGAGATCGGCGGTGCGGAGCACGACAAGCTGCTGCTGCATTACCCGGTCATCAAGCAAGGCACCGGCTACGTGTCACCCATCGTCACTTTGGAGTTCGGCGGCCGTGCGACCGGCGAGCCGCATCAGGTGTTGCCTGTCGCGTGCGACATGGACGGCCATGTCGATGGCGTGGCGTTCCCCGTGGCATCTCCGTTGGTGATGAATGTCGCGCGAACATTCTGGGAAAAGGCCACCGCGACACACGTTTACTGCGCCCAGGGGCGAATCCGAGGCGAGCGCTTCGCGCGACACTGGCACGACCTCGCCGCCATCATGCGCAGCGCGCACTTCGGCAGCGTCATTGGCAACCGGGCGGTCGCTCGAGCCGTAGCCGAGCACAAGTCCTACTTCTTCATTGAGAAGGACGCCGGTGGCGAGGTGATCGACTACGCCTGCGCAGTGGAAGGCAAGTTGCAGATCGTGCCCGAAGGCGCGGCCCGGGAGTCGCTTGCCGCCGACTACGCCAAGATGCTCGAAGACGAAGTCATGGTCGCCAACGCCCTGCCCTTCGACCAATTGATGCACGCATGCGCCGAGGTCGCTGCACGTGCCAACGCCGCCGCTCGGACATAAAACCGCCTTCGGCTACTTCCCACTTGCATCGCAGCCGCACGTCGCCGCGGCCCTGTCAGGGCCACGACGGGGAAGCCCCGGGCCAGGGGCTGCAAGGCGGTCAGTGCGCGTCGGGGCAGCATGGTTTGTACAGATTCAAAGTTCAACTTTGACTCTGGACAAGCCCCGCCCTCGGCCGCCCTAGCCCCCGCGCCGGTACTCCGGCACCGCGCGCTCGAGCTCCGCGCGCACCGCGGCGTCGTCGATCGCCGGGCCGCGCGAGCCCGCCAGTTCGAGCAGCCGGTCGATCGACGAAGGCCGGCTGTCCAGCCGTGCGATGCGCAGGCGCGCAACGCGGGTCGCAATCGTCGCGTCGGCGTCGGCCAGCAGTTCTTCGTAGAGCTTCTCGCCGGCGCGCAGGCCGCTGAAGACGATGCCGATGTCGGCCGGCGTGTAGCCGGCCAGGCGAATGAGATCGCGCGCCAGGTCGACGATGCGCACCGGCTCGCCCATCTCCAGCACGTAGACCTGCCCGCTCTCGCCGATGGCCGCCGCCTGCACCACGAGCCGCGCCGCCTCGCGCGTGGTCATGAAGTAGCGCGTGATGTCGGGGTGCGTCACCGTCACCGGGCCGCCCTTGGCGATTTGCTCCTTGAACTTGGGGATGACGCTGCCGCTCGAACCCAGCACGTTGCCAAAGCGCACCGCCATGAAACGCGTGACGTGGCCCTGTGCGGCGAGGTGGCTCACCACCATTTCGGCCGCGCGTTTGGTGGCACCCATCACATTGGTCGGGTTCACTGCCTTGTCGGTGCTGATGAGCACGAAGCGCTCCACGCCGGCCTCGACGCTGGCGAGCGCGGCGTGGTGGGTGCCCAGCGTGTTGTTCTGCAGGGCGGCCCAGGCGTTGTCTTCTTCCATCAGCGGCACGTGCTTGTAGGCCGCGGCATGAAAGACGATGTGCGGGCGCCAGCGGGCCATCACGCCGCGTAAATGCTCGAGGTGCTTTACGTCGCCGATGAGGCGCGCGAGTGGCAGGGCCGGGAAGCGCTCGCCGAGTTCTTGCTCGATGCTGTAGAGGTTGAACTCGCTTTGCTCGTAGAGCACCAGCCGGGCCGGCTGGTAGCGCGCCACCTGGCGGCAAAGCTCGCTGCCGATGCTGCCGCCCGCGCCGGTGATCATGACCACCTTGCCGCGCAGGCAGTCGGCGATGCCGGCTTCGTCCAGCACCACCGGCTCGCGGCCGAGCAGGTCTTCGGGCTCGATGTCGCGCACGCGGTCCACCCGCGCACCGGCAAGCAGTTCGTCGGCCGAAGGCACGGTGAGCACCGTGCGGCCGGCAGCGCCCGCGAGTTCGATCACTCGGCGCCGCGCCGGGCCGCGCAGCGAGGGCATGGCCACGATGACGTGGCTCACCTCGTGCAGCGCGGCTTGCTGCTCGAGCTGGCCCAGGGGGCCGAGCACCGGCACGCCGCCAATGCGCGAGCCTTGCTTGGCGGGGTCGTCGTCGAGCAAGCCGACCACGCGCCAGCCTTCATGCTGGATGCCCGCGAGCAGCAGGCGTGCGGCGTCGCCGGCACCGAGCACGAGCGCGGTGCGCGTTTCGCGGTCGCTGCCACTCACGCGGGAGCGCGCATGTTCGTAAGCCATGCGGTAGGCGATGCGCACGCCCGCCAGCCCCATGAGGGTGACGAACGGGTGCAGCGCAAGCACCGCGCGTGGCACTTCGCGCAGCCCGGCCAGCCACACCGCCGCCGCGGCCAGCGCGCCGCCCAGCAGGCAGGCCAGCGTAAAGCGCTTGATCTCGCCGAAGCCCGAAAACCGCCACATGCCGTGCGGCACCCGCAGCAAGGCAAACGCCACAACATAGACCGCCACGACGGCGAGCAAGACCCAGGCGTCGTAGCTTGGGCGGGCGGAGAGCCAGCGCTCGAAGCCGAGCCGAAACAGGTAGGTGAACTGCCAGCACGCCGCCACCACCAGCGCGTCGACCGCCAGCACGAGCAGCGTGCGGTGCGGGCGCAGCCGCGCGAACCAGGCGTCCAGCCGCACCCACGGGCTGGTCTTCATGCGGGGTCGTGCCCTTGGGGCCGTGCGGGCCCGGCGCGGCCGGCCAGTACGGCCAGCGAGCGCCCCAGCACGCAGAGATCGGAGCCGCGCGAGGCGTGGGCCAGGTAATCGGCCGACAGGCGCAGCTTGGCCGGCAACACGCGCTCGAGGTAGGCGCGCTCGGGGTCGGCCTCGCCCGCGAGCAGCCGTGCTTCGTCGCGCCAGGCGAGCGCGGCCGGGTCGGTGATGCCGGGGCGCACGGCCAGCAGCAGCTCGCGCAACTCGGCCGGGTAATGCGCCACGTAGCGCGGCAACTCTGGGCGCGGGCCGACCAGGCTCATGCTGCCTTGAAGCACGTCGATGAGCTGGGCCAGCTCGTCGAGCCGGTGGCCGCGCAGCACCGCGCCCACGCGCGTGATGCGCGGGTCGTGCGCCACCGTGAGGGGCGGGCCGCGCTCTGCGGCGCCGTCTTGCATGGTGCGGAACTTGTGGATGAGAAA
>JANONH010000405.1:0-1846 GCA_031420735.1 Methylibium sp. | reverse complement strand
GGTCAAGCGCATCCTGCGCAAGTACAAGTACCCGCCGGATCAGCAGGACGCAGCGGTTGAGCTGGTGCTGCAGCAGGCGAAGGCGCTGGGGGAGGCTTGGGCGTAGCGTTGCTGTAGGACGTTTGGAGATGTGCCCATACGTCGCTCTATTTGAGTTTGCCGGACAAGCGCAGCTTGCCGGCCCGCTGGATTTGCCCGCGCTCAGTCTTGCGCCAAACGGAGAGCCCCTTGCTTGATGAAGTCGTCGCCATCCGCTTTGACCGCCCCATGAAGAGCGGGCGTACGGCGCCGCTGCTCATTGCCTGCGAGCGCGGCAATGGCCAAGTGGTGGAGGTCGTTGCCAAGTTTGCAGGCGGCAAGCAACTCGGCCCATTGGGTCTCATGCGCGAGGGCCTCTGCGCGATGCTTGCCAAGGACCTCGGGCTTCCCGTACCGGAGTGCTTCGTCGTCCGCATCGAACCAAACTTCATCAACTCAATCGTTCCGAGTGCACCCGACATCGCAGCTGCGTTGCGCAGCAGCGTGCCGCTTGGCTTCGGGTCAGCGAGACTTCCCCCGGGCTTCTCGGCCTGGATGCCGGAACGGCGGATCCCAAAGGTAATGCGACCGAGCGCAGCGGAGATCTTTGCCTTTGACCTCCTCGTCCAGAACTCTGACCGTCGACCCGACAACCCGAACCTGCAATCGCGAGGCGATAATCTCGCGACTTTCGATCACGAATTGGCTCTTGTAATCGAAGGCGTGTTGTTCTGGAAGCCTCCCTGGGAGCCTGGCTCGCTCGAGGCTGCAGCCGCGCCCGGCAAGCACTTGCTGAGGCGCGAACTCGCGGGCAGCGAGCCTGACCTCACGCGCCTTGTGGGGGTTTGGGAGGCCATCAACGATCAAAGGCTGGCGGAGTATCGTGCGGCATTGCCGCCTGAATGGGCGACACCCGTCGAATCGGCCGATGCGGCCATTGCCTTTCTGCGGAACCTGCGGGACCATGTCCACCCAGCTGTGCAGGAAGTTCTGAGGGTACTGAAATGAACTCGAAGATCCCTTACACGTATACCGTTCTGCGCTATGTCCACGACATCGCCACAGGTGAATTTCTCAATGTGGGTGTCGCGCTCTGTGCGCCGGAGCGGCGCTTCGTCAACGCGATGTGCCGGACCAACTTCACCCGGCTCAAGGCGGTCTTCCCGTCGCTCGATGGCGACTCGTTTCGCGCGTCCATGCGCCACGTGATGGCGTGCTTCGAGCGCTTCGGCGGAGAAGCACGTGACCAGCTTGCCCTGCGCTCGTCCACCGGTACAGTGATGGACTATGCCCTCGCTGTCCTGGCGCGAGACGATAGCTCTTTGCAATGGTCAGAAGCAGGCACCGGGGTTGCGGCCGATCCCGAGGCCATGCTTGCTCAACTGTTCGAGCGCTTCGTCACCTCGCATGATCCAAAGGCGCCGACCCATCGCAAGGACGATGACGACGTGTGGCGGCACTTCAGCGGCGCATTGCAGCAACGGCAGGTGCTGAAGCATTTCGATCGGAAGACGATCGAGGTGCAGGACGATGAAGTCGAGTTCAAGCACGCGTGGAAGAACGGCGAGTGGCACTGCCTGGCACCGGTGTCTTTCGACCTAGCCAGCGCCGACTCGATCAAGGAGAAAGCGCATCGTTGGCTTGGTCAGGTGACGAGCGTGGCGAACGCGGCCGAACCGTTCAGGCTCTACTTCTTGGTGGCTGAACCAACGCACAGTGAACTGCGCCCGGCATACGAGTCGGCTCTTAGCATTTTGCGGAAAGCGCCAGTGAAGAACGAAGTGTTCGCCGAGTCGCAGGCGCCCGAGCTATCCGAGCGACTCGCAGC
>JANONH010000404.1:0-1760 GCA_031420735.1 Methylibium sp. | reverse complement strand
GCAGCTCGAAGCCGAGCCGCTGGACGAAAGGAATGTCGATGGGAAAGCGCATCACACAAGCTCAGCGACCCAGCCAATCGAAGAAGGCCGCATTGTTCGGCTTGCGCCCCAGAAAACGCGTCACCAGCTCGTTGGCATCGACCTGCGAGCCATTGGCCAGCACCACGTCGCGCAAGCGCTTGCCGGCCGCGACGCTCAGGTGGTCGTCGGCGAATGCCGTGTGCAGGTCGTGGGCGGTGGCTTCGCTCCACAGGTAGGCGTAGTAGCCCGCCGCATAGCCGCCCGCGATGTGCGCAAACGAGGCGGGAAACCGGCTGCCCTTCTCGTGGCCCAGCGGCGTGGCGCCCTCGAGCCGCTCCCAGAGCCGCATCGGCTGGGGCGAGCCGGCGGCGTAGAGCGCGAGATCGTAGCTCGCAAAGAGATGCTGGCGCGCGAACCGCAGTCCCTTGGCGAAGCTGCGTGCCTCCTGCGCGCGACGCAGCAGGTCGGCGGGCACCGGCTCGCAGCCGGCACACACCTCCTTGAACAGCGCCAGCACCTTGGCGTCGTAGACCCATTCTTCCAGCATCTGCGAGGGCGCCTCGACGAAGTCGAGCTTCACGCTGGTGCCGGCCTGCGTGGCGTAGCGCGTGTTGGACAGCATGCCGTGCAGCGCATGGCCGAATTCGTGCAGCAGCGTCTCGAGTTCCTGCAGCGTGAGGCCTTCGCGGCTGAAATTGGTGACGAGTGCCGCCACCGGCAAACGCCCGCTCGCCGTGGAGGAGCCGCGCACCGGCCACATCGCCGCGTGGCCAAACTTGTCGGCGCGCGGGTAGAGGTCGAGGTAGAGCGTGGCGAGCACGCGTCGATCGCCGAGGTCGAACACTTCGTAGGCGCGCGCATCGGCGTGCCACAGCGGCTGCTCGAGCGGGCGAAAGCCGATGTCGAACAGGCGCCCCGAGAGCGCCATCACGAAGGCCACACTTGCCTCGGCCGGGAAGTGGCGACGAAAACTCTCCATGTCGAGCGCAAAGCGCTCGCGCTGGACGCGCTCGACGTAGTAGGCGGTGTCCCAGCGGTGCAGGCGGCTTGCCTCGAGCGGCTGCCCGAGCTCGGCCGCCTTGGCCGCACGCAGGTCCTCGAGGTCGCGGCGCTCGCGTTGCTCGACCACGGTGCGCACTTCCGCGAGGAAGCCCTGCGCGCGCGCCACGCTTCCTGCCATGCGGTGGCGCAAGGCGAAGTCGGCATAGCTCGGCAGCCCGAACAACTGCGCATACTCGTGCCGCCTGGCGGCCAGTTGCGCCAACAGCGCGAGGTTGGCCTCGCCGCCGCGGGCGTTGAAGGCGCGCCACATGCGCTCGCGTGCAAGCGGATCGCGCGCGTTCTCGAGCACCGGCATGACGCTCGGGTACTCGAGGCCAAGCAGGCGCCGGCCCGCCCTGTCGCGCGGCGCCTGGCGCCAGACGCTCGCGGGCACGCCCTGCAGTTCGGCCTCGGTGAACGCCACCCGAGTGCTTGACTCACGCAGGCGCCGCTCGAAGTCTTGAGACAGCTTGGCGATGCGGTTGTTGAGCGCGCGCGCGCGCTCGCGCCGAGCCGGCGCCAAGGCGACGCCCGAATCCTCGAAGCCCTCCAGCAGATCGCGCCGCATCCGTTGGTCGATGTCGTCGCCCGCTTGCGCCTGCCTGATGCGTGCGTAAATTTTCGGGTCTTGGTAGAACTTGCTGGAGAAGGCGCTGTAGCGCAACTCGCAGGCCTCGGCGGCGTCGCGCAGCGGCTTG
>JANONH010000403.1:0-3342 GCA_031420735.1 Methylibium sp. | reverse complement strand
CCCGCCGCTGCCGACCTTGTTCAGAATCGTCCACGCGGCCAGCATGCCCATCACCGTGGTCTTGCCGCTGCCAGTGGCCATCTTGCAAGCCCAGCGCAGCAGCGGCTTGATGCCCTCCGCGGTTTGACGCTCCGTGGGCCGATCCGGCGCCACCTCGATGCCCTGCAAGTAGTCGCCGCGCGCCTCAGTCAGGAAGATCACGGTCGTGGCCGCTTCAACCTGCGCGAAGAACAGGCGCTGGGCTCTGCCCTCGCGCTGCCACCAGTCAATTAGCTCCAAGGTGATGCGAGTGGCGCCGGGGCACCCGTCGGCGCGCCATTGCCGCACGCGTTCACGGATGCGGTTCACCATGATCAAGGTGATCTCGGTGCCGACGTCCTCGTTGTCTTCTTCAGCGGCGCCGGGCTTGCGCCAGTAGTAGGCGGCCGGCCTGCGCCCCTCGAGCAGTTGCGGCGTCTCGCCCGGCACGATGCGCCACCACTTGGTGGGCTCGTCGTACGGACTGTTTTGGATTGGGCTTTCGACCTGGAAATCAAGCATGGGCAGTGAACTCGGCGTAGCTCGGCGGCATGGGACCGGCACCAAACGCCGCCTTTATTTGAACGAGCTTGTATCGCACCTCGGGATGAACCTCCTCTGGTTTGAAGACTTGCGCGATCTCGAAGTAGCGACTCTTCGGGAACTGGTTCAGGCCGGCATCCTGCATCAGCGCAGGCAGAAGCTCCTTGGAGACAGGCTTGGTCTGCAAATAGGTCTGCTGAAGCTCCGAGAGTTCATGCGGAGACTCGATGAACGAATCTCCCAGGGTCTTGCGCAGGTGTGCGATGGCTGCAAGCGTGCCGGTTGCGCCGGCTCCCAGCACGGCGTCGAAAAACCGTGTCAGTGCGGCCGGATGCAGCAGATAGCTCTCGATCTCGCAATAGCGCCAGCGCAAGCGCTGCATCTTCTCTGCGGTTCCAGTCACGCTGTCATCGGCCTTGTTCGACGAATCGCGGTCCAGCAACTCGAGCGCCGGCAGGTTCTCGCTGACGAGCTTGAGCAAGCCCCAGTGCTTTGCGGGATCAATGTCCCCAAGGCCGTCGGGCTGTGGTGCTCTGGCGCGCTTCTTCACGAGCTGAACTGACAGCAGCTTCAGCGCATCCTCGTCGCCGATGCACCGCGCGAATGATTCGAGGATGTCGAAGTCGGTGAAGTCCTCGGCGTAGATCACGCCACGCGCACCGTTGGCATGCAGCAAGTCGCCGTGCGTCAGGATGCCCAGCGAGCGCACCAGCGCCGCCCGCTCGTCGCTGTCGGCCACGAGCCGTGGCGTGCCATACATCAGGCAAAGCTCCCGGGGATCGACCGAGTCGATCACCTGCTCGGAATGCGTGGCGATGATCAACTGCGACCCGCGTTCCGCAGCCACCGAGCGCAGTTCGCCGTAGATCGTCTTTTGAAGAATCAGGTGCAGATGCGCGTCCGGCTCATCGATGAGCAGGGTGGCGCCGGGGTGGGTCAGCAGCAGGGCCAGCACCAACAAGACCTGCAGCATGCCGCTGCCGGCGCTGGCCAGATCGAAGGCCGTGGGGTCGCCGATGTGGCGGTACTCGCAAGTGATCTCTGCAGCGCGTACCGGCGGCAGCAACTCCACACCGAACATGCGCGCAAGCGTCTCGTTCAGTCGCTTCCACTCGGCCTGTTGAGCATGAACCAGCACGACGAGATTTCGCAGGACTTCGCCCGCGCGCGCTTGCGCCAATCGCGCCTGGATCGCGATCCGGTCCGCGAGCATCGGTTCATCGCGCACCAAGCCCCCAATTGCCGGAATGAACACCGTCTCCAACGCCTTGATCTCGCCCAAGCGCGCGCTGTCGACGCTGGACTTCGGCCTGACATTGACCAGCCCGGCGGCCTGGAACCTGAACTCGAGACAGATCGGCGTTGGCTGCCCGTCGAAGTGAATGCCGATTTCCATCGGCACCTGCGTCTGGCGGTTACGCCACAGCAGATCAAACGATCTCAAAGCAGCCGCACTGAACGCCAGGCGCTCGATGTCGGCCCACGCATAGCCCACGTTCACCTTGGTCGGCGATCCCAGCTTCTTCCACTCATGCAGGCCCAAAGCCCAGGCGGCAACCGCCTGCAGCAGCGTCGTCTTGCCGGTGTTGTTCGGCCCCGCCAGCACCAGGTGGCCCGGAACATCGAAGGCGACGTCCGGGAACCGCTTGAAATTCTTCAGCGTGACCTTGCGGATGATCGGCATGTCGTCGGCTTCCTGCGTCAGCGGCGCTTCTTTTTCGCCTCGGCCTTCAACTCGCGCACCACCATCAGTTCGTTGCCGCGGCGGTCGATCACCTTGACGGCGATCTGCTCGTTGCCGCCGGCCACGAAGGGCTCGCTGGTGTCGCCGGCCAGATGCGCCCACACGCTCTCGTCGAACTCGGCCTTCAGGCTGCGCTTCAGGTTGTCCCAGGCGCCGGTGGCGGGAAAGAAGGCCTGGCGCGGGCGGAACACCAGGGCGTTGTAGTCGGTGTCGAGAAACCAGGCCGGCACCTCGCGGCCCGGCGTGGCCTCGACGCGGTCGTTGGCCGGGTCGAACACGTCCAGGCCCTCGAGCTTGACCTGCCAGTACTGCGCATTCGGCGCGCCATCGTCGGGCGTGGCCACGGGCGTGACCGACACATCCGGCTGCCCGCACACGCTGAAGATCTGGCTCGAACGCATGTTCTTCAACAGGTCGCCCATCAGCACATCGGGCGTGGCCTGCACATAGGTTACCGGCAGGCCGAGCTTGGTGTAGTAGTCCTCGATGCGCTGGCGCGCGTCGGGCTCGATGGCAAAGCCGATCACGTACAGGTGCTTGTAGCCGCGGCCGGGCAGTTGCGCCTCGCCCCAGGCTTCTTCGACCAGGCGCCGCGTTACGCTTCCATGTGCCGGGCCGAAGACGATGGCCACCGGCTCGCCGGTGGAAAGCGCCAGGCCGCCGTTGGCGGCATCGGCGTCTTCCAGACTGGCCGCCAGGCTGTCGCCACGACGCACCGCTTCGGCACTCAACCAGATCGCGCGCGCCGGCCGGCGCACCTGGGCCAAGGTGAGTTGCTGGTTACCCGGCAGGTGCAACACCGGCGAGGCCTGCAGCACGCCGACCATGCGGTCGATGAAGGTGTCATCGCTCTCGTCGGTGGGTGACGAGGCGGTGCCGTCGTCGGCTTCATCGAAGCCTTGTGCAGTGGGGATCGTGGCCTCGAACACGAAGGGGCCCGTCACGCGCGTGATGCCGGGCACCAGTTCGGGCCGATCGACCAGCACTTCGACGTCGGGCGGTTCGCCGTTGGCGATGCTCTTTAGGGTGACATGCGG
>JANONH010000402.1:0-3515 GCA_031420735.1 Methylibium sp. | reverse complement strand
CGCCATTCGGCGATCTGCTTCCACCACGCAGCGAGCGCCTGTGCGTCGGGGCGGGCCTGCGCTTCCTTGATCTGCGCGATGAGCTCCTGCAGCACGTCTTTCACGTCGCCGACGATGGGGATGTCGACCTTCACGCGCTTGGAGATCGAAGAGGGGTCGATATCGACGTGGACAATCTTGCGCTCGACCGAGGCGAAGTGCTTGGGGTTGCCGATGACGCGGTCGTTGAAGCGCGCGCCCACGGCCAGCAGGACATCGCAGTTCTGCATGGTCATGTTGGCTTCGTAGGTGCCGTGCATGCCCAACATGCCGAGGAAGCGCGGGTCGGTGGCCGGAAAGGCACCCAGGCCCATGAGCGTGTTGGTGCACGGGTAGCCGAGCAGGTCGACCAACTGGCGCAGTTCGCTCGAGGCGTTGCCCAGGATCACGCCGCCGCCGGTGTAGATGTAGGGGCGCTTGGCCTGCAGCAACAAGTGCACGGCCTTCCTGATCTGCCCGCTGTGGCCCTTGCGCACGGGGTTGTACGAACGCATCTCGACCTGCGCGGGGTAGTGGAAGGGCGCGGTCTTGAGCGAGACGTCCTTGGGCACGTCGACCACCACCGGTCCGGGGCGGCCGGTGCGCGCGATGTGGAATGCCTTCTTCATGGTGAGCGCCAGTTCGCGCACGTCTTTCACCAAAAAGTTGTGCTTCACGATGGGGCGCGTGATGCCCACGGTGTCGCATTCCTGGAAGGCGTCGAGGCCAATTGCCGGCGTCGGCACCTGCCCGGTGATGATCACCATCGGGATGGAGTCCATGTAGGCCGTGGCGATGCCGGTGATGGCATTGGTGACGCCCGGCCCCGAGGTCACGAGCGCCACGCCGACATCGCCGGTGGCGCGGGCGTAGCCGTCGGCCGCGTGCACGGCCGCCTGTTCGTGGCGCACCAGCACATGCTGGATCGCGTCTTGTTTGTAGAGCGCGTCGTAGATGTAGAGCACCGCGCCGCCGGGGTAGCCCCAGAGATGCTTGACGCCTTCGGCCTGAAGGCAGCGCACCAGGATTTCGGAGCCGTTGATTTCGGCGGCTGGATCGGTGGGAAGTTGTGCCCGGCCATCGGCGACCTGAGCCCGCTTGAGTTCTGCGGCAGACATGTCCATGTGTGAACCTCTCGGGATTTCTCTAACGAAACACCTTCGGTGCCCCTCTTCGCACCCTCATGAGGTGGATGTGGAGCCTGCGCGGCCCGTAAAGGCACCCCGGGTCGGGCGCGCCTGTGGGCCAAAAGAGCGTTGTGCGAAGCAGCATTATTACATCGGCCCGAGCGCTTCGCCGGTGCTGGCGCTCTTGTGCAGGGGGCAGTGACATAATCGCGCCCGATCAACGCTCCGGCCCCGGCGGCCAAGCCACTTGGCTTCCGACAAAGAACTCAGCGACTTCCTCAAGAGCGTCGAGAGGCGCGCCTTCAAGCGTGCCGCCTACGCCGTCCGGGACGACGATGCCGCCCTCGACATCGTCCAGGACTCGATGATTCGGCTGGCCCAGAAGTACGCCGACCGACCCACCGCCGAGCTGGCGCCGCTGTTCCAGCGCATCCTGTCGAACGCGACGATGGACTGGTTTCGCCGCCAGAAGGTGCGCAACGCCGTGACGCGCAACTTCTCCGACTTCGCTTCAGCCGGCGACGACGCCGATTTCGACTTGCTCGAAACCCTCGAAGCCGCCGGCAGCCTGCCGGGCGCCGAGGGCCCCATCGACACCGTCTCGCGGGCCCAAACCTTGCAAGCGATCGAAGCCGAGGTGGCGCGCCTGCCGGGGCGTCAACGCGAAGCCTTCATCCTGCGTTACTGGGAGGAACTCGACGTCCGGGAAACCGCTCTGTGCATGGGCTGTTCCGAGGGCAGCGTCAAGACCCACTGCTCCCGGGCGGTCCACACTCTGGCACTGGCCCTGAAGGCAAAGGGAATAGAAGCATGAATGATTCCGCCACTTTCACCCCAGACGGGCGCCGCGACCTGCAGGCGCTCGAAACGCGGTTCGCCCTGCGGGTGGCCGCGCGCTTGACGCAAGCCTCCGCCGCCTTGCCGCACGACCTGACCGAGCGCCTGCGCTTCGCGCGCGAACGCGCGCTCGAGCAAGCCCGCCAGAGCGCGGCGCGACCGGCGCTGCCCGTGCACCAAGTCGGCGGTGCGAACCTGGCCCTGGGCGGCCCGGGCAGTGGCGAGCCCTCGTGGTGGTGGCGTCTGGCCTCGCTGTTGCCGTTGCTCGCATTGGTGAGCGGCCTCGTCCTCATCCAGCAGTCCAACGACACCGAGCAGATCCAGCTCGCTGCCGAAATCGACGCCGCCTTGCTCGCGGACGACCTGCCGCCTTCGGCCTACACCGACGCCGGCTTCGCCGAATTCCTGCGCCTGCCGCCCGACTGAGCCATGCGCGAGCCGACCCGTCGTCCCGCCGCCATCTTCGCAGCCGTCGCTGCCCTGCTCCTCGGTGGCATTTGCAGCTTGCCGGCTGCCGCGCAGGCCCAAGCGACGGTGTTGCGCGGCGCGCCGGCCGGCGCGTCCTGGTCCGCGCTCAGTCCGGCGCAGCGCCAGACACTCGAGCCGCTCGAGCGGCACTGGTACGCGATGGACGAGCCGGCCCGGCAAAAGTGGCTCGAGATCGCCTCGCGCTACGGCCGCATGCCCCCCGACGAGCGGGCACGCGTGCAGCAACGCATGGGCGAGTGGGCCCGCCTCAGCCCCAAGCAACGACACGAAGCCCGCCAAAACTTCCAGGGCGTGCGCGAGCACAGCGCCGAAGACAAACAGGCTCGCTGGCAGGCCTACAAGGAGTTGCCCGAAGACCAGCGTCGCGGCCTCGCCGCCCGTGCCAAAGCCGACACCGCAGCCGACACCGCAGCCGACAAGAGGTCGCCGCGCACGCCGTCCGTACCTGCGCAAGGCAAGGTCAACACGGTGCCCAACCCGCCGCTCGAGCGGCAGGGTGCGCGGCCCGTCACGCCAAGCGTCGTGCAGGCACGGCCCGGCGCCACCACCAACCTCATCTCCCGCAAGCCGGCGCCGCCACTGCACCAGCAGCCCGGTCTGCCCAAGGTCGCCACCACACCGGAGTTCGTCGATTCGTCCACGTTCCTGCCGCAGCGAGGCCCGCAAGGCGCGGCCACCGACCCGCGTCGCCGCCCGTGAAGGGGTCGTCCGCGTGACTCTCACTGCGCCGGGCCTGCGCAGGCGGGCGGCCTGCTTTTTCTATGAAGGCGTGCTCCTGTTCGGCGTGCTCATGCTGGCCGACTACCTGTTCGCCACGCTCACGCAGCAGCGCCATGCGCTGCAGCACCGCGGCTTGGGCATGGCCTTTCTGTTCGTGGTGCTGGGCCTCTATTTTTCATGGTTTTGGTCGCGAAGCGGCCAAACCCTGGCCATGAAGACTTGGCATATTCGCCTCGTTTCGGCCGCGGGCGGGCGGGTTTCGCAAGCGCGCGCCATGGCGCGCTACTTATCGAGCTGGGTCTGGTTCCTGCCGCCGCTGGCCTT
>JANONH010000401.1:0-2119 GCA_031420735.1 Methylibium sp. | reverse complement strand
GGCCGTGAGCGTGGCCGTGCGCCCCGAGAAGATCGTGCTGGCCCGCGAAGAGCCCGCCGGCCCGCACAACCGCGCGCACGGCACCGTTAAAGACCTTTCTTACTTTGGCAGCTTCACCGTCTACCACCTCGAGCTCGCAAGTGGCGCGATGTTGAAGGTGAGCCAGAGCAATGCCGAACGCCACCTCGAAGACCGCCTGAGCTGGGGCGACACCGCCTGGGCGTCTTGGACCCCGACCGCCCAAGTGGTGCTCACCCAGTGAAAAACTCCGAACCCACTGCACACGCTTGGCGGCTTTGGGGCCGTGCTGGGCCGGCCTCGGCTCGCCGCGACCGCGCTTCGGGCGCGCCGCGCTGGCTTGCCGGGCGCAGCGTGGTCATCGGCCTGCCCTATGCGTGGCTGCTGGTGTTCTTCATGTTGCCCTTTCTCATCGTTTTGAAGATCAGCGTCTCCGAGATGGAAAACGTGAGCTTCAAGGAACTGCTGACCTTGAAGGAAGGCTTGCTGCAGCTCTCATTGAAGGTCGGCAACTACGCCTACATCGCGCAGGACGATCTCTACCTGAAGACCTATGTGTCGAGCGTGCGCTACGCCGCGATCACTACTCTGCTGTGCTTGGCGATCGGCTATCCGTTCGCCTATTTCATGGCGCGCGCCAACGCCGCATGGCAGCCGGCGCTGTTGATGCTCGTGATGCTGCCTTTCTGGACTTCGTTCTTGCTGCGCGTGTACGCCTGGAAGGGCTTGCTCGGCGACCACGGCTGGGTGGCCGATGCCCTCGTCGCGCTGGGCATCGACCGGCTCCTGGCGGCCGCCGGCTTCATCGGCGCGGAAGGCAAGTTCATGAACACGCCGTTCTCCCTGATGGTGGGCATGGTCTACACCTACCTGCCCTTCATGATCCTGCCGCTCTATGCGAACTTGGCCAAGATGGACCTGCGCCTTCTCGAAGCCGCCAAGGACCTTGGCGCCACGCCGGCGGTGGCGTTTTGGAAGATCACCGTGCCGCTGTCCAAGGCGGGCGTCATCGCCGGCTCGATGTTGGTGTTCATACCGTGCATCGGCGAGTTCGTGATCCCCGAACTCTTGGGTGGGCCGCAGACGCTGATGATCGGTCGTGTGCTGTGGGACGAATTTTTTAGCAACAACGACTGGCCCATGGCGTCGACCGTCGCGGTCGCCATGGTCCTGCTCGTCCTCGTTCCGCTGGCGTTGTTCCACCGCTACCAGGCCAAGGCGCAAGAGGGGCGCCCATGACGCGCACCACGCTCTTCGGCGCCGCCTTTACACGCGTGTTCGCTCGCACCTGGCTGGGCGCGGGCTACATTTTTCTCTACCTGCCCATCGTCGCGCTCGTCGTCTACTCCTTTAACGACTCGCCGATACCCAATGCCTGGGCCGGCTTCACGCTCAAGTGGTACCGGGCGCTTCCGGCCGACCGCGAAATGATGGCGGGCCTGGGCCTGAGCTTGCGCATCGCCTTGTTCACCGCCTGCGGCTCCGTGGTGCTCGGCACGCTGGCGGCGTTTGCGCTCGTTAAGTACCGGCGCTTCCCGGGGCGCACCCTGTTTTCCGGCATGGTGAGCGCGCCGCTGGTCATGCCCGAGGTGATCGTCGGGCTCTCCTTGCTGCTGATGCTGGTGTCGGTGCAGCGCGCGCTCGGGTTCCCCTCGCGCGGCATGCTCACCATTTGGCTGGGCCACCTGCTGCTGGGCATGGCCTACGCCACCGTGGTGATCCAGGCGCGCCTGCGCGACCTCGATCCCCGGCTCGAAGAGGCCGCCATGGACCTGGGCGCGCGGCCGCTGCAGGTGTTCATGTTGGTGACCCTGCCGCTGATCGCGCAGTCGCTGTTCTCGGCCTGGCTGCTCACTTTCACCATCTCGCTGGACGACGTGGTGCTGTCCGCCTTCTTGTCGGGCCCCGGCTCCACCACGATGCCGCTGGTGATTTTTTCGCGCGCCCGTCTCGGCGTGAATCCGAGCGTCAACGCCATGGCCACGGTGATCATCGCGGTCGTGGCACTCGGCGTGCTGCTGGCCAGCTACCTCATCGCCCGCGCCGAGCGCGAGCGCCACCGCGCCTCGACCCGCGCGCAACGCGCCACCGGCTGAGCCAC
>JANONH010000400.1:0-5435 GCA_031420735.1 Methylibium sp. | reverse complement strand
CTATGTCGATGTCGGACCGTGACGGCAAGATCTGGATGGACGGCGAAATGGTGGAGTGGCGCGATGCGCGCATCCATGTGCTCAGCCACACCCTGCATTACGGCTGCGGCGCCTTCGAGGGCTTGCGCGCCTACAACACCGCCAACGGCACCGCGGTGTTCCGCTTGCGCGAACACACCGAGCGTTTGTTCAACAGCGCCAAGATCTTGCGCATGAAAATCCCGTTCACGCCCGAGCAGGTGATGCAGGCGCAATGCGACGTGGTGCGCGAGAACAAGCTGCAAAGCGGCTACCTGCGCCCGCTGGCCTGGATCGGCTCCGAAAAACTCGGCGTCAGCCCCAAGGGCAACCGCATCCACCTGATGGTCGCGGCCTGGGCCTGGGGCGCCTACCTCGGCGAAGAAGGCCTGCAGCGCGGCATTCGTGTCAAGACCTCGAGCTACACGCGGCATCACGTCAACATCACCATGACGCAGGCCAAGGCGGTGAGCAACTACACCAACTCGATTCTCGCCAACATGGAAGCCACCGACGACGGCTATGACGAGGCCTTGCTGCTCGACGCCTCGGGCTTCGTGAGCGAAGGCGCGGGCGAGAACCTGTTCATCGTCAAGGGCGGTGTGGTCTACACGCCCGACCTCTCAGCCGGTGCGCTCAACGGCATCACGCGCAACACCGTGTTCGCGATCTGCGCCGACCTCGGCGTCAAAGTGGTTGAAAAGCGCATCACGCGCGACGAGGTCTACATCGCCGACGAAGCCTTTTTCACCGGCACCGCCGCCGAAGTCACGCCGATCCGCGAACTCGACCGCCTCGAGATCGGCTGCGGCTCGCGCGGGCCGCTGACCGAAAAAATCCAGGCCGCCTTCTTCGACATCGTCAACGGCCGCAACCCGAAGTACGACGCATGGCTGACGCGCGTTTGAGCCGCGCGGGCGAGGCCTCGGCCGTCGTCGAAGTCGGCGCGGCCGACCTGCACGGCGCCGGCGCGGTGTTCTGCCCCAACCCGAAGATGGCGCTGTGGAGCGGCCACCCGCGCGTGTTCATCGACGTGGCGGCCAGCGGCGAAGGCAAGTGCCCCTACTGCGGCACGCTGTACCGGCTCAGCGCCGGCGCGAAGCCGCACGCGCATTGAGCCGCTGCGGCAGGCCCGTGCCCACGCAGGCGCCGCGCCGAAAGCAAACCGCAATCCGATGACGGCCTCGCTGGTCATCGCCCCGCAGTGGATCGGCGACGCCGTTATGGCCGAGCCGATGCTCGCCGCGCTTGCGGCGCGCGGCGAGCAGCTCTGCGTCGCCGCCCTGCCCTGGGTGGCTCCGGTGTTCGAGGCCATGCCCTCGGTCGGCGAAGTGCTGGTGCTGCCGTTCGCCCACGGCCGGCTCGACTGGTCGGCGCGGCGCGCACTCGCGCATCGCTTGCGCGGGCGCTTTCAATCGGCCTATGTGCTGCCCAACTCGCTGAAATCGGCGCTGGTGCCGTGGCTGGCGCGCATCGAGCGACGCGTGGGCTACTTGGGCGAGAGCCGCTGGCTGCTGCTCAACGAACGCCTGGCCAAGCCCGAAGGCAGGCCGCCGATGGTGCCGTTCTACGGTGCGCTGGCCGGCGGCATCGCCGACGACGCACGGCCGCGGCTCGCGCTTGCTGCGGCCCGCATCGACCCGGTGTTGGCGCAGCTCGGGCTCGCGCGTCGGCGCTATTGGGTGTTCGCGCCGGGCGCGGAATACGGCCCCGCCAAACGCTGGCCGAGCGCGCATTACGCCGCCCTGGCCCACCTGCTCCATGCCCGCGAAGGCCTGCCGGTGTTGCTGCTCGGCTCGGCCAAAGAAGCGCCGCTGTGCGAGGCCATCGCCGCGGCAGCGCCGGGTGCTTGCCGCGTGCTGGCCGGCCACACGCCACTCGCTGCGGCGATGGCGCTCATTGCCGCCACACGCGGCGTGGTCAGCAACGACTCCGGTCTCATGCACGTGGCCGCCGGCTTTGGCACGCCGCAAGCGGCCGTGTTCGGCTCCAGCAGCCCCGAGCACACGCCGCCGCTCAACGACCGCGCACGCGTGCTCTGGCTCGCCGGGCGCTCCGACTTGAGCTGCATCCCGTGCTTCGCGCGCGAATGCCGCTATGGGCACTACCGCTGTTTGCAGGACATCGGGCCCGAGCGGGTCGCAGCCGCGCTCGACGAGGCGGCTTTCGGCGCACCGGCAAGCGGCTGAGGCCTGCAGTGGGCGGCAGGCGCGGCGCCCACCGCAGGGTCGGCTGCCGCGCCCGCTTCAGCGGCCGTAGAAGACGTAATCGGCCTGGTAGGCGACCTGCTTCTTCTCGCCCTGGTTGGCCACCGCGCACAAAGCCGACGGCGCAACGCCGCCCACTGTCTTCAGGCGCTGGATATACGTCACGCCCTGCATCGCGCCACTGCCGACCGCCGGCTCGGCCTTGACGAGTTGCAGCGGGATCGCGCCGGCCTGGTGCGGCGCCACTGCCACCTGTTTGCCGCCGACCTTGGAGCCGTCCATCGCCTCCCAGGTGGTGGGCGGGCCGTAATACTTGCCCACGGCCTTGCCGCTGGCGTCGTGCAGGGTCGCCGCCGGGCCGGCGAAGGCCCATTCGTACTGGTCGACCATTTCTTTCTTCGCGCGGCATTCGTAGGTGATCTCGCCCTTGCCGACGGTCCACGCCTTCTGCATTTCGCCGCTCGGCACGCGCACCGCTTCGGGCAGGGACGCGTTGTCGATGCTGGCCGTCGACGGGGTCACCGCGGGGGTCATCGCGGGGGTCATGGGCATCATCGAGCCGCACGCCGAGGCGAGCAGCAGGGAAGCGGCAGCGCCGCCGATCTCGAGGGTTCGCATGAGTTTCTCCATGGGTTGAAAGGTCGAGGCTTCGGCGGCGCCGAGGTCCGATGCGATCACTACGGCCGCGGCGCCCTGCCGGATGCAGGGCCTTGCGCAGAATCTGGCTTCAGACCTGCCCAAGGGCGATCCCCGCCTCCCGGCTGCGCCCGGCACGCGGCCGCGCCCCATTCGTACAATCGCCGCCATGTCGAGCCGCCAGAAACACTTCCGACCCGCACCCCGGTGAGCGCCGCAATGACGCCCAAGTCGCCTCCCCCGCCGGTCATGTCGCCCGACAGCATCGAGGCGCAGTTCTACGAAGCCATGCAGCAGGCCGACCTCGAGAAACTGATGGCGGTGTGGGCGGACGACGAAGACATCGCTTGCGTCCACCCGGGCGGTTTGCGGCTGCTGGGCGCAGGCGCGATCCGGGCCTCCTTCGAGGCCATCTTCGCCAACGCCGCGATCGACGTCCATCCCGACAAGGTGCAGCGCCTGCATTCGCATTCAAGCGCCGTGCACCACGTGATCGAGCGCGTGCAACAGACGCCGCCCGGCGGCGTGCCGCAAAAGGCGTTCGTCATCGTCACGAACGTCTATCTGCTGACCGAGAAGGGCTGGCGCATGGTGTTGCACCACGCGAGCCCGGGCACGACGCGCGAGCTTCAGGAAATCTCCGAAGCGCCGTCCACGCTCCATTGATGCGGGGCTGAACGCCCTTTGAGCACGCGCGCGAAGCTTGTTGCCGCGCTGCTGCGCGAAAGGCCTTGATGCAGGTTCGCCGGTCCACGCCGCAGGTCGCCGATTGGCCCGTGCCCTGGTGGCTGCCCGGAGGCAATTTGCAAACGCTGTGGCCGGCCCTGTTTGCGCGCCGCGCCGCGATGCCCCTGCCTCGCTTCGAGCGCGAGCGCTGGGACACGCCCGACGGCGACTTCATCGACGTCGACTTCCTGCGGCACGAGCCACCACCCGGGCGCGCTGCCAACCCGCCCGGTGAGGCGCCGGCCAAGATCGAGCCCCCCATGCTCGTGCTGTTTCACGGACTCGAGGGCTCATCGTCGAGCCATTACGCCGTGGCCTTTGCCGACTGGGCGCGCAGCCATGGCTGGACCCTGGCGCTGCCGCACTTTCGCGGCTGCTCGGGCGAGCTCAACCTCGCCCCGCGTGCCTACCACTCGGGCGACTTCGAGGAGATCGGCTGGATCCTGGGGCGCCTGCGTGCGCGGCACGGCGCGCCGCTGGTGGCGGTGGGCGTGTCGCTTGGCGGCAATGCGCTTCTGCGCTGGGCCGAGGAGGCGGGCCAAAGCGCTTCGACCACGGCCCGCGCGGTCGCCGCGATCTCCTCGCCCATCGACCTGGCGGCCGGCGGCCACGCCATCGTGCGCGGCTTCAACCGGCAGGTCTACAACCGCATGTTCATGCGCAGCATGCGCGCCAAGGCGCTCGCCAAACTGGCCCAGCACCCAGGCCTGTTCGACCGCGCCCGGCTGCTCGCGGCGCGCGACCTGTACGAGTTCGACGACGTCTTTACCGCGCCGCTGCACGGCTTTGCCGGGACCGACGACTATTGGGCGCGCGGCTCGGCCAAGCCGCAGCTTGCCCGCATCCGCATTCCGGCGCTGCTGCTCAATGCGCAAAACGACCCCTTCGTGCCGGCCGCCTGCCTGCCGCGCACGCACGAGGTCGGCCCCTGCGTCACGCTGTGGCAGCCTGCGCGCGGCGGTCATGTCGGATTTCCGAGCGGGCCTTTTCCAGCCGACGTGCGCGGCCTGCCGCGCGCGGTGATGGCCTGGTTCGAGCAGGCGAGGATGTGGACCACCCCCGTTGCGGCTTCGCCGCTCCCCCTCTAGGGGGCGCCGCTGGCGGCCCGGCAGAGCCGGTCCGCGGCGGTTGCTGGAATTGGCACCACCTCCGTTGCGGCGTTGCCGCTGGTGAGTGGACCACCCCCGTTGCGGCTTCGCCGCTCCCCCTCAAAGGGGGCGGCGCGGCGGAGCCGGGCCGCGGCGGCTGCTTGGCGCACCACATTTTCTCTTGCGGCGGTAACAATGGGCCAAGGGAGATTGATGCCGATGGATGACATCGTCCGCGCTGCGCTCGCCAAGTGGCCCAGGGTGCCGGCCTGCCACGGCTGGCTCGGCCTGGACGCGCGCGGCGACTGGTACATGCGCGACGACCGCGTGCAAGCGGCTGGTCCTTTTCCCGAGGTCAAGGGCAGTCGCCTGCTGCACGAGAAGCTGCGCGAGTTCATCCACCGCAACTACGAAGCCGACGCCCAGGGCGCCTGGTACTTCCAGAATGGCCCGCAGCGCGTCTACGTCGAGCTGGAAGCCGCACCCTGGGTGTTCGGTGTGCAGCGCCAAGCCGGCGGCTATGCCGTGCAGGCCCACACCGGCGCCGACGGCGGCACCGTGAGCGGCGCCTGGGTCGACGAGCTCGGCCGCTTGTTCATCCAGACGCAATGCGGCTTCGGACTGGTGCGCTCGCTGGACATGGATGCTGCCGCCGACGCGGTGGCGGACGGCGCGTGGGCCGTGCAGGACGCCCGATTCGCCGACCTGCCCGCGCGCTTTGGCTACCTGCTCAGCCCCCAACGGGCGCTCGGCGCCTGAC
>JANONH010000399.1:0-4505 GCA_031420735.1 Methylibium sp. | reverse complement strand
TGGAGCACTGAAAACGTCGGTGGCGTGGTCATCGCCACTTACACGAACCCACCGATGAACTACTTCTGCGCCCAGGGCGCACAGGAGTTGTCCGCGCTGATAGACCGGTGGGCCTCCCCCGACATTCGCGCGGTGGTGTTGACGGGTGTTCCCAAAGGCCCGTTCATCACGCACTACAGCGTCGAAGAGCTGCTCTCATACGCAGAGGACCGAGATTCGTTCAAGCAGGCGGGAACTGCTCTCAACGACGGTTATCACGGTTTGCTGTTGCGCCTGCGAGACTTGCCCAAGCCGGTGATCGCTGCCATGAACGGTGACGCGATGGGCGGCGGCTTTGAACTCTGCCTCGCCTGCGACATTCGGGTAGCCAGCAGCGGCGATCACCGCTTTGGACTGCCCGAAGTAAAGCTCGGCATCATTCCTGGCGGAAGTGGCACGCAACGACTCGCGCGGTTGATCGGCGCCGGCCGCGCCATCGAGTTCGTTTTGCGTGGACGCGTGGTCACCCCTGAAATGGCCCTGGGGCTGGGGCTCGTCCACGAGCTTGCCGCGGACGCACTGACTCGGGCGAGAGAGATCGCTGCGGAGATGAGTACGCTTTCGGCGCACGCGGTCGGGATGGTCAAGCGCGCCGTTTATGACGGTATCGACACCAACTTGGCCGCCGGCCTCAAGATTGAAGCGCAGAGCTTTGTATCGACAATGCTGTCGGACGACGCCGTCCAGGCCATGCGCTACTACGTGTCACTGCCAACGTCCAAGCGTCGGGCTTGGCTCGAGAGTAGCGCCAGCATGCCGCCGTTGGCCAAGTAATCGTGATCTTGCCCTCCGAAAAACGTACCGCTTTGCTGAGTGTTGCAATGCCAAGTTTTGCGGTGCCTTTGCGGTGCCTGTAACCCGGTCGCTCACGCGATGCAAGTGGCCGTCCGCGACCGCATGCGGACAAGAAAAAACCCCTAAGCCATTGATTTGCCTAGGGGTTTGAGTTTTTCGACCCCTTGCAGAGTCTTTGTGTGGTGGAGCCGGGGGGAATCGAACCCCCGTCCGCAAGCCATTACCGGGTGGATCTACATGTTTAGCCCGCTGATTTGAGTCTCACGCCGCCGTCGCGCAGGAGCACGCTACGGACAACGCCAGTCACTAAGTCTTGTCGAACGCTGTGTGACACAGCGAGCAACCAGCCGATGTGTATGACCCCTCAGCCCTTGCCTTGCGGCTCGGACCCGGCCCATCGGCCTGCCGTTGAGAGGCTCACCGGTTTTTAAGCGGCGAGGGCGAAACGTTCGTCGTTCGCAGTTGGTTTGTTTCAGCTGGATTTACGAGCTCACTGATGCTCGACATGCACCACTCCAGTTCCGTACCCACGTCGAAACCAGGTCGGCCCCTTCGCTCATTGTAGATGGGGAGCCTCGGCGCCGTTTCAAGCCCGACCATCCGAGCCACCGACCGCCGACGGGCACTGCTTGAGCTTCGCCTAGGCGAGCGAGTGCAGCAAGTCGAGCAAATCGCAGGGCGAGTCGATCACCGCGTCGGCGCGCCAGCTCGAAACGTCGTGCGTTTGCCCAAGGTAGCCCCAGCCCGCCGCCACGGCCGGCATGGCCGCGGCATGCGCGGCCTGGATGTCGCGCAGGTCGTCGCCCACGTACACCGCCTCGTGTGCTGCGATGCCCAGCCGTTTGCAGGCCTCGAGCAAGGGCGCCGGGTGCGGCTTGGCATGCGGCGTGGTGTCACCCGCGATCACGACCGCTGCAATGCGCGCGAGGCCGAGACCGGCGACCACGGGCACCGTAAAGCGCTCGGCCTTGTTGGTGACGATGCCCCAAGGCAGGCCGCGCTCGCGCAGGCCCTCCAGGCACTCCGCCATGCCGTCGAACAGGCGCGATTTCTCGACCAGCGCCGACTCGTACTCGGCCAGGAACTCGTCGCGCACCGCTTCATAGCCAGGCTCGCGGGGAGCGATGCCCAAGCCTAGGCCGAGCATGCCGCGGGCTCCCGAAGACGCCACCGGTCGCAGCGCCGAGATCGGAAGCGGCAGAAGACCGCGCCGCACTCGCATGCGGTTGACGGCGCCACCCAGGTCGGGCGCGGTATCGGCCAAGGTACCGTCGAGGTCGAACAGCACGGCGCGCACTGCGAACTTCATGCCGGGGCTGCCGGCCGACGGCAAGCAAAGAGGTAATTCACGCTGGTGTCATCGCTCATCGAATAGCGGCGGGTCAAGGGGTTGTATTGAAGCCCGCGCGTCGCCGCGACGTCCAAAGCCGCGTCGCGACAGGCGCGCGCCAATTCGCTCGGGCGAATGAAACGGGCATATTCGTGCGTGCCGCGAGGCAGAAGGCGCAGCAGGTATTCCGCGCCCACGATGGCCAACAAAAAGGACTTCGGATTACGGTTGAGCGTCGAGAAGAACACCCAGCCGCCCGGTTTGACGAGGCTTGCGCAGGCGCTCACGACCGAGCCGGGGTCGGGCACGTGTTCGAGCATCTCCATGCAGGTGACGACGTCGAAGCGTGCGGGCTCTTCTACAGCGAGCGCTTCGACGGCGACCTCGCGGTATTCGATCGAGGGCGTCTGCGCCTCGATCGCATGCAATTGCGCCACTTTCAAGGCCTTGGCCGCGAGGTCGATGCCCAGCACATTTGCGCCCTGTCGCGCCATCGCGTCGGCGAGGATGCCGCCACCGCAACCGACGTCGAGCACGCGCTTGCCGGCGAGGCCGCCGACGAGTCGCACGATCCACTCTAGCCGAAGCGGGTTGATCTCGTGAAGCGGGCGGAACTCGCTTTGCGGGTCCCACCAACGGTGGGCGAGCTCACCGAACTTGGCGAGTTCATGGGGGTCGGCGTTGATCATCGGCCGATGGTAGCGACAGCCACGCGAATTGGTGCGGCACGGGCCGCAAGCCTGCATACAAAGCCCGGCGCACACACGGTCTGCGGAGCTTTGTCAAAGAAAAACCTCGCCGCAGCGGGGTTTTTCGTGCACCGTAAAGCCGACGCGCAAGCCGCGTACGGCTCGCGCGATTGGCTTACTGGCGGCCGCGCGTGCCGACCACTTCGATCTCGACGCGGCGGTTCTTGGTGCGACCGTCCGAGGTCTTGTTGTCGGCGACCGGCTGCTTCTCGCCCTTGCCTTCGGTGTAGATGCGGTTCTTTTCGATGCCCTTGGTCTGCAGATAGGCCTTCACCGATTCGGAACGCCTGATCGACAGCTTCTGGTTGTAGGCGTCGGTACCGACCGAATCGGTGTGCCCGACTGCGATCACGACTTCGAGGTTCATGCCACCCATCTTGCTGACGAGGTCGTCGAGCTTGGCGCGACCTTCGGGCTTGAGAGCGGACTTGTCGAAGTCGAAGAAGGCGTCGGCAGCGTAGGTCACCTTCTCGCTCACCGGGGCTACCGGCACCACCGGAGCAGCGGCTGGCAGCGGGGCCGGCGGCGCGGGCGGCGGGGGCGCAGGAGCGGGCGGCGGGGGCGGCGGGGCCTTGGGCGGCGCGCCATCGCAGCGCACATCGGCGGTGGCGGGCGTCCAGTTGGCGTCGCGCCAGCAGAGTTCGTTGCTGCCGTTCTTCCAGACATTGCCGTCTACGTTCTTCCAATTATCGGAAGAGCCAGCGGCCGCGCCGCCTGGGCCTGAAGTGGCGCAGCCACCCAGGGCGGCAATCGCGAAGAGCATCGCCACCTTGTTCAATTTATTCATGTTTTTCCTCTCGGGGATGAGCGGCAGCCGAGCAGCTGCACGCGTCCATTAAGAACATCGACCGAAGCCAACAACCCACAGTGAAGTGGGCACTTAAAAACTAAAAATCATTGTGCCATACGAGTTTGAAGCGACGAGATTTGGCCGGCGCATGCGACACCGACACCGCCTGTTGTTGCGCTCGAGCTACAACGCGCGCAACTTAGAATCTGGGGTTCGCCGCCATTTCGCATTCGCACATGGCAAGCAGCGTGCCTATTACAGCGGCATACCCGCCATCGCATGACCCAATTCGCCAAGGAAACCCTCCCGACCAGCCTCGAGGAGGAAATGCGCCGCTCCTACCTCGACTACGCCATGAGCGTGATCGTCGGGCGCGCCCTGCCCGATGCAAGAGACGGTTTGAAGCCGGTGCATCGCCGCGTCTTGTTCGCGATGCACGAGTTGAACAACGACTGGAATCGCCCCTACAAAAAGAGCGCCCGCATCGTGGGCGACGTCATCGGCAAGTACCACCCGCATGGCGACACGGCCGTCTACGACACCATCGTGCGCATGGCGCAAGACTTTTCGCTGCGCCACATGCTGGTCGACGGCCAAGGCAACTTCGGCTCGGTGGACGGCGACAACGCCGCAGCCATGCGCTACACCGAGATCCGCCTCTCGAAGATCGCGCACGAAATGCTCGCCGATCTCGACAAGGGGACGGTCGATTTCGGCCCCAACTACGACGGCTCCGAAAAGGAGCCGCTGGTCATGCCAACCCGGCTGCCCAACTTGCTGGTCAACGGCTCGTCGGGCATCG
>JANONH010000398.1:0-3829 GCA_031420735.1 Methylibium sp. | reverse complement strand
CATCATCGGCCCGAAAGCGACGTTGTCGAGGTTGGACTTCCACGGAAACAGGGCGCCGTTCTGGAACACCACGATGCGGTCCGAGCCGGGCTCGGCCTTGGGTTTTCCAGGGCCGCAAAGCAATTGATCGTCCAGGTAGATGCGCCCGGACGTAATGCTGTGAAAGCCCGCGATGGCGTTGAGCAGCGTGGTCTTGCCGCAGCCCGAGGGCCCCACGATCATGCAAATTTCGCCGGCCGGGATGTCCAGCGAGCAGTGGTCCACCGCCATCACCGCCGCGCCGTCGGGGTCATAGATCTTGACCACGTCCTCGATGCGGATGGCGCCTTGGGTGGAGGCGTGCGGCGCGTCGCGCCGGGGTTGGAGCACGGCATTCATTAACGGCCTCCCAGCGCGAGCTCGCGCACGCGCCACTGCATCATGTGGTCGCCAAGCATGCGCACCATCGCGCTGGTGACGTAGCCCACCGCGCCGAGCGTGACCATGCCGATCACGATGGTCGGGTAACGCACCATCGTGTAAGAAGTGTTGATCACGTAGCCCAGGCCGTACTCGCCGGAGACCATCTCGCCGGCCACGAGCGAGAACCACGCCACACCCACCGAGATCTGGAGGCCTGTAAAGATGTAAGGCATCGAGCCCGGAATCACGACCTCGCGAAACACCTGCCACTTGTTGGCGCCCAGGCAATAAGCCGCGCGGCTGTAAGACTCGTCGATCGACTCCACGCCGAGCATGGTGTTGAGCGCGGTGGCAAAGAACGAGGCGAGGAAGGTCAAGAAGATGACCGGCGTCTCCGAACCGGTGAACATCAAGATCGCCAGCGGCACCCAGGCCAAAATAGGGATGGGGCGCAAGGTCTCGAACACCGGGAACACGTACTCGCGGAACTTCTTCGACCAGCCGAGAAAGAGACCGAGCGGCACGCCCAGCGCGGTGGCCAAAAAGAAAGCGATGGCCACGCGCCGCACGCTCACGCCGATGTGCTGGTAGTACTCGGGGGTGTAGACCGACAGGCCGTAGACCGGGTTGTGGCTGAACAGTTCGCGTGCGACCACAGTGAGACCTGGCAGGTCGGCAAAGCGCGGCAACTTCCACACTTCGACCGTCAGGAACCACAGGCCCAGCATGATCGCGAACCCGGCCACCATGAGGTAGGGCTTGGGACTTTTGAGCCACTGCGACAGCCGAAACGACAGCAAAGCCAGGCCGGTCGCGCCGCCGCCGCCATCGCCACCTGGCGCAGCGGGCGCCGTGGGCAGGTCTGGGTGGCGCACGCGCGCCGCCACCGCCGCCGGAGCGGCGAACTCGCGCGTGATCATGGTGGCAAAGCGGCTCATCACCACGTCGCCAGAGGCCGGCGAGCGCTCGATCACCTGCAGCAACTCGTCGCCGTTGATCTGGATCGTCTCGGTGCGCTCGAGGCAGACGGTGCGCGCCAGGCGCCGACGCGGCCCCTGCAAGACGGCCGCCCAGCCGAAGACATCGCCACTCTTCATGGTCTTGTCGGTCGGCGGGCTGCCGTCGTCCGCGCTCAGGCTGTGGCTCACGCTGCCGGTGGAGACGACGTGGATGTCGTTGGCCTCCTCGCCCAGCTCGTAGATCACGTCGCCGCGGGCGTAGGACTTCCACGTCGCCAGCTTGGCGATCTCCTCGAGCATGTCTTCGGACACCGTCTGGAACGGCATCGCGCGACGCAGGGCGGCGACGATCTGGGCCGTGGGGTCAAGGGCTGCCCCTTGCCCCGCGCCCGCAGGCCGCCCGCCCGCAGGCACGGCGTGGGTTAGCGAGTCTTGCATCAGGGCTTCCCCTTGAACTCCGAGTCGTTAAGGGCCGTCACCTTGCCGACCGGCGAGCTGAGGCCGCGCTCCTTGAGGATCGCCTGCGTGAACTCGGGCATCACCGCCTCGGGGCGCAGCTTCTCGACGTTGATGCTCTTGATCGAGAACAGGAAGGCCGCCGCGGTGTTGATCATCTCGGTGACCTGCGGCGTGATGGTGTAGGGCATCGTCAAGCGCACCGCCGCACCGCCCGCGGACGCAGCGTTCTTGCCGTACATCGAGGCCCAGAGCATCTTTTCGGTGAAGCCGGTGGACTGCTGGCCCGCCATGCCGGCCACCTCCATCGCGTTCTTCGGGTCCGCCAAGAAGAGCTGGGCGTCTAGCTCGGCGTTGAGCCAGGCCTTGACGACGTCTGGGCGCTGCTTGATGAGGTCGGCGCGCATCGTGAGGAAAGCCGCGTCGAACTCGCCAAAGGAGTCGCCCGAGGCGATGCGCTTGGCCAGCCCCTCTTGCACCAGGCGCGAAGCGGTCGGCTCCCACAGCACCGCCGCATCCACCTTGCCGGCGCGAAAGCCGCTGGTGATGACCTCGATGTTCTGGTTGAGGGTGGCCTCGGGCACCACGCCTTCCTTCTTGAGCGCGGCCTGCGCAAAGCGGTCGGCGCAACTGCCCAGCGGAATGGAGATGCGCTTGCCGCCCAGCCACTTGAGGGCTTCCTTCGGGTCCTTGAAGGCTGGCGCATCGGTGCGCGCGAGCACGATGTTGCACATGTCGGTGCCCAGGCCCACGGTGGCGACGATGCGGATGTCGGCCACCTCTTGCTTGGTGGTCGAGACGATGCCCGGCATGTCGCCCACGTAGCCGATGTCCTGCTTGCCGGCGAGCATGGCGTTAACAATCACGGCGCCCTGCAGGCCGACCGAGAACTCGACCGTCGAGCCCTGCGGCAGGTATTTCTCGTAGAACTTCTTGCCGCGCATGACGATGCCCGACCAGGACTCGGTGTAATAAGGCTGGTAGCCGATGGTGAGCTTGATCGGCTCGCCAGGCTTGCCGTAATCCTTGTCGGCCGCAGCAGCGGGCAGGGCGGCTGCGAACGCCAAGGCAAGCGCAGCGCACCATGGGGCGGCCAGGCTCGAAAAACGCGTGATGCGAAACGTCATGCTTGTCTCCAGTTTTTAATAAGCAAACTTATTTGTCGCCCGATGCACGCAGGTGCTTGGTGATGAGCGTCGAGAGCTGCCGCATCACCAAAAAGCCCGACATCGGGTCGTCGGCCAGCACCTTCAGAACTTCTTTGCCGTCGAGCCGCAGCAGGCTCGAGGCTTCCATGCACTCGGCCTTGGCGATGCGCCGCGGGTGGTCTTCGAGCAGTGCGGCCCAGCCGAACACCTCGCCCTTCCTCAACATGAAGCCAGCCATGCTGGCGCGGTCTTCGCGGCCGATGGTGAACTCGACGCGGCCGGACTCCAGCACATACAGGTCGTCGGCCGGGTCGCCCAAAGCGTAGAGCGCGTGGCTTGCGGGGTGCTCCTCGCGGCGCGCGAGGGCGTCGAGCCGGGCCAGCGTGGCGTCGGGCACGCCGCGAAACAGCTCGGCCGCCTTGAGCGCGCTCGACTGCACCACGAAGAGATCGTCGCCCTCGCGCTGCAGGTCGTAGCGCTCGAGCGGCGCCTCGGCCAGGCCGACGGCTTCGCCGGTGGTGATGTCCCATTGCCACAGGTGCTGGTGGCAGGTGAGGGTGGAGCCGTCGAAGAAGCCTTCGTCCAGGCACACGTCCTGGTGCGGGCAGAGGCCCGGGTAGGCGTAGAAGGTGCCGCCCGCATTGACGACCAGCACCTTGACGCCGATGGCGGTGTCGTAGCTCTTCATGCCGTTGGGCGGAATGTCGCTGGCGCTGCAAAGGCGGGTGGGGTTCATGGCGTCACGGCGTTCGGGTCAGCTGAACTTGTCGTAGCGGATGTTGGCGGTGGACATGCGCGCCATGAGCAGCATGCGCACGCTCGCATCGACGGCCGGCGGCGGGCCGGCGAGATAGGCTCGCACGC
>JANONH010000397.1:0-1634 GCA_031420735.1 Methylibium sp. | reverse complement strand
TGATAATTACATCGTATTCCTGAACATCGGTGACAGAACTTTCGGTACTGCGGTCGATCTGCGTTATTTCCATCAGAGGCACCTCTGTTCAATTCATTCCGAGTTTCGGACGCAGCCATTGCGCCATTTGCTCGATGGCTTCGTCGGCTTCCGGTGCGGTACCCGCAAGAAACTGGAAGACATGCTGCATATCGGTGTACAGGTCGAGTTTGACATCGACGCCGGCCTGTTTGGCGCGCTCGGCGATGCGGCGGCTGTCGTCGAGTACGGTTTCGGCCTCGCCAACCTGGATGTAGATCGGCGGGAAGCCGGTGTAGTCGGTGTAGAGCGGGTTGGCCAACGGGTGCTTCGGATCACCGCTCGGGCCGATGAAGAGGGAACCCATCAACTCGCTGGTGGCGCGTGAGACCAGCGCATCGCGGCTCGCGTTGGTGTCGTAGGTTTTGCCCGATGTGTCCCAGCCTGCCCAGGGCGACATCGGCATCGTCGCAGCGGGCATTGGCAGGCCGCTCTGGCGCGCCGCTGCGATGGTCGTGAGCGCCAGCGCGCCGCCGGCTGAGTCGCCGGTGAAGGCGATGTGCGCGGGCTCGAGGCCTTGCGACTGCAGCAGCCAGCGATAAGCGCTGACCATGTCGTTGACCGGGCCGGGATGGGCGTTGCCGGGCGCAAGCCGGTAATCGACGATCAGCGCCCGGCAACCCACGGCCTTGGCGATGTGCCCGAACATCTTGCGGTGGGTGTACATCGACCCCACCACGTAGCCGCCGCCGTGCGAGCACAACAAGGCGCGGTCCTGCACGCAGCCCTTGGGAATGGCCCACATCGCCGGCACGCCGCCGGCGTCGACTTCCACATAGTCGACACCGCCCGGCTCGGTGGTCACATCGCCCCAATGCGAAAACAGCCGGCGGATCTCATCGAGGCCCATGTCGGGCGTCTTTGCCATCGCGTTGACCCAGCCGACATACAGCGTCTTTAGCTCATCGGATTGCGTGCTTGCCATGATCTTGTCTCCTAGTGAATGAGGACCGGGGAAGGGAACGGACGCTCGAGGCGTCTCTATCGGGGGGCGCAAAGAGCACGGATTGCGTGCGCGGCCGCTCGTGTGAAACGCTTGCTTGGGGCAAAGGCAGCCCGGCTCGACTTTGGACGCATGCAGGCGCAGCACGACACCCTCGACGGCGCCGACAGGAAGCGCCGTCTGCTTGCGGCCGATGTTAGATTCCATTTTTCGCTGACGCAACGGTCAGTGACAAGCAGGTGATGATGGTTTTCACTTAGGAAAAGTGCTGATGCCGAAAACCGCCTTCCATTGGTCCGATCCGCTGTTGCTCGATCAACAGCTCAGCAGCGACGAGCGGGCGGTTCGCGACGCCGCCCGCGACTACTGCCAGGAGCGGCTCGCGCCGCGCGTCCTCGATGCCTTTCGCCACGAGCGCACCGACGTCGCCATCTTTCGCGAGATGGGCGCGCTCGGCTTGCTCGGCCTCACGCTCTGCGAGGCGCATGGCGGCGCTGGCCTTAACTACGTCTGCTACGGCTTGGTGGCGCGCGAGATCGAGCGCGTCGACTCCGGCTTTCGCTCGATGATGAGCGTGCAGTCTTCGCTGGTCATGGTGCCGATCGAAGCCTTT